>NZ_JBEOPQ010000016.1:0-86757 GCF_040310285.1 Pseudomonas sp. HY2-MNA-CIBAN-0224
TGCCGCGGCCGGCCCGGGTGGTTTACATCCGCCCCTTTTGGCCTGTGTCGGGGCGAGCTGGCTCGCGATCTTTTGATCTTTTAAAAGATCGCGAGCAAGCTCGCTCCTACAGTTTTTTGTGGGTCAGGCGTTACACAGCCCTGCCCGCGCCTGCAAGCTCAGGTGCGCTTGTTCGCCGGGGGCCAGGCTTTGGGTCTGGGCGCCAGTGCTGGCGGATTCGACACAGACAAACCCCATCACTTCATTCCAGCTCACGCCCAGCAACGGCCGCTTGCCCGGGTGCCAGACCACGGTGTTGGCATGATCGCCGGTGTCGATGCTTAAAGCACGCTGCCAAGCGTGGTCGTTTAGCTGCATTTCGCCTTCGTGCTGGAACACACGCTGGCATCCACCCACCACCCGCAGTTCACCTTTTTGCTGGCACGCCTCGCGATTGAGCTGGTCGTAACCGCGCACACCATCAAGCCCAGACAGCGCTACCTCAGCCACGTCTCCAATCCGCCAATAAGCCCGCAACGCCTGGCTGACCTGGCAAGGTTCGTCGTCCTGGTGCTCGGTGCTCAGGCGCAGTTCCATGCTTTCGCCCAGCCGGGCGTGCAGATCAACCTGCCAGTCGCACAACTGCAAACGCCAGTGCAGCGAAACACCTTCTTCGTCGGTGCTGCTGTCCAGCAGTTTCCAGTCGATCAGCCGCGCCCAGCCATGGGACGGCCAGGCATTTTCGCTGGGATGGCGCCCGTACCACGGCCAAAAGATCGGCACGCCACCACGGATCGCCCCCACTTGAGGCCATTTAGCCGCGCACCACAACCAGGGCTTTTGCCCGGTCGGCTTGAAGTGCAGCAACTGCGCACCTTGACGACTGAACACGGCCTGACAGTGCGGGTGGTCGATGACCAGTACGTCGCGTTGCTGAAAACGCTCCCACTGGAAAATCGGCTGCTCACGCTTTGATTTGAAAAAACGGTGAAGCGGATGCTCATGCATGTCCCACAGTCCTGAAAATCATGTCGTCCAACCCTTTGGAAACGGCCTCGTCTGCATCAAAGCACCCTCCCCAAAAAAAACCGGATAGCACAGGCTATCCGGAAAATACGCATAACGAAAAGGAGCTTATCGCAACAACCGTTAGAAGACCGACTGAATTTTCAAACCGGCCACCAATGCGTTATCCACTTTGTCCACGCCACCGGGGTGGGTGATGTACTGCAAGTTGGGACGCACGGTCAGCCAATTGGTCACGTGGATACCGTAGTTGAGCTCGTAGTTGTACTCGGTGTCGCGCAGCGGCGAGTACGACAGGCTGTCGTAGTTGGTGACATCATTGGCGACGTTGGCCAGTTCAGCGTTTTTCTTCACTTGATCGTTAACGTGGATGCGGGCAAAGCCAATGCCGATGTCATCTTTTGGACGCGCATCGAACGGGCCTTTGTACACAAACATCAGCGACTGGTAGTTGTCGACGATGTTGGTGGCCTTGTCATGGAAGGTTGCGTTGGCGGCGACGTTCAGGCCGCGCGACGCATCACCGTTGTGGCTGGTGAGTTGTTGCTGCACAACCAGCCAGTAACCGTGCTTGCTGTCATGCATGCGGTACGGTTGGCCGGTGGTGGCTGCGTCCTGGCCGTTGATGTCTTCACGCAGGTCAGGCGCAGGGGCCGAGCTTTTGTAGTAACCGATGCGGTATTCGCCCGGCAGGTTGTTGACTTTGGGCGACCAGACCAGCTCGACCGGTAAGACCGTACCTTTGGTGCCACTGCCGTTGAGTTTGAAGCCGTTGCCGTGCTCCAGTTGCGACGGATTCTGGTTGTAGGCACCGATCTGCGCGTAAAACTCAGGCGTGATGTTGTACTTCACGCGCAGAGCCGCCTGGCTGACCGGCCAGTTGTACCAGATGTTGGTTGCCCAGTTACCCACCTGAGACCCGCAGAACGCCAGGTTCTGGAACTCGCACGGGAAGGTGTTGAAGTCTTCGCCTTCACCGAAGTAACCGGCTTTGACGTCGAGCTTGCCGTCGAGGAACTGATGCTGGATGTACAACTGGGTCAGTCGCACCATGTGCCCACGGCCGTAGACTTCTTGCGAAGAACTCAAGGTGCCGGCACGCGGATCGCCGATACGGTCGTTGGAGATGTTCTCACCGTTACGGTTGGTGAGCTGGATCTTGGCTTGGGTGTTATCCCAGCCCCAGAGCTTTTGCAGGTCCAGCGCCACGCCCAGGCCAAACTGGTCGCTGTAACGCGCAGTTTTATTGTTGTTGTAGCCGCCATGCAGGTTGGCGCCTACTTCACCGACATAATCAGCTTTAATGTCGATGCCCTGTTCGATGAGCTTGGTCCGCTCGCCCCCCCAATCCCCGGTCATCCATTTTGAATCGGCACTGAACGCTTCGTCTGCCATCGCATTGGCAGACATAACCAGCACGGCGGCCGCTGACAGCTGGCAGAACAACCGGGTATTGCCGTGTTGCTTTTTCATCCCAAAATCCTCGTCTTTTGTTATTAACTGTTTTTATCTAACGCGGTTTACAACATCTTCAGCCAGAAACAACACGCGTCCTTGAGTGTAGCTTTAGCGTCCTTTGAATTGGGCGACGTTATCGCCCCGGCTGTCTTGGGCGGGTAACGCAGCGCCAACACCTAAACGCTCACCTGTCTGGGCATCAAACAGCAGTACCTTGGCCGGATCGAACTGCAGGTTCAGGCTCTCGCCCACTTGCGGCGCAACATCAGGTGCCAGGCGGCAGCACACTTTGACGTCATTAAGCTGGACGAACACCAGCGTGTCCGGCCCGGTGGGCTCGGTCACTTTGACTTCGGCACGAAGCGTGGGCAGGCCATTGGGCTCATGGGGTGCCAGCATGATCTGCTCGGGACGAATCCCCACGATGACATCCCGCTCTTCAAGCCCTGCGTCCTGCACCCCCAGCGGCAACTCACAACGTGCCTGCCCGCTGTCTAGCACGGCCATCAAGCGGCCGTCCTGACGCTTCAAGCGTAGACCAATGAAATTCATTGGCGGCGAACCGATGAAACTGGCGACGAACAGGTTGGCCGGGTCGTTGTAGATCTGCTTGGGGGTGCCGAACTGCTGAATGATGCCGTCCTTCATCACCGCAACCTTGTCGCCCAGGGTCATGGCTTCGATCTGGTCGTGGGTCACGTAGACGGTGGTGGTCTTCAGACGCTGGTGCATCAGTTTCATTTCAGTACGCATCTCGACCCGCAGCTTGGCGTCGAGGTTGGACAGCGGTTCATCGAACAGGTAGATCTTGGGCCGACGTGCCAGCGCACGCCCCATCGCCACCCGCTGCTGCTGACCACCGGACAACTGGCCGGGCTTGCGATTGAGCAAGTGCTCGATCTGCAACAGCTTGGCGACCCGCGCGACTTCTTCGTCAATGGCCGACTGGGCCATCTTGCGGATCTTGAGGCCGAACTCGATGTTCTCGCGCACGCTCATGGTCGGGTACAGCGCGTAAGACTGGAACACCATGGCGATGTCACGATCCTTGGGGCTCATGCCGCTGACGTCCTGATCGTCAATCATGATCGCGCCGCCAGTGATGTTCTCAAGGCCCGCGATGCAGTTCATCAGCGTCGATTTGCCGCAGCCCGAGGGCCCGACCAGGATCAAAAACTCGCCGTCCTTGATCGACAGTTCAATGTTCTTGAGGGTGTCTGGCAGGCCAGCACCATAGGTCTTGTTTACGTTACGAAGCTCGAGCGTTGCCATGATTACCCCTTGACCGCGCCGGCCGTCAGCCCGCGCACGAAATACTTGCCTGCGACCACATAGACCAGCAGGGTCGGCAGCCCGGCGATCATCGCCGCCGCCATGTCCACGTTGTATTCCTTGACCCCGGTGCTGGTGTTGACCAGGTTGTTCAGCGCCACAGTAATGGGCTGGGAATCACCGCTGGAAAACACCACACCGAACAGGAAGTCGTTCCAGATCTGGGTGAACTGCCAAATCAGACAGACCATGATGATCGGGGTCGACATCGGCAGAATGATCCGCCGAAAGATCGTGAAAAAACCCGCGCCATCCAGACGTGCAGCCTTCACCAGTGCGTCAGGAATGCTGACGTAGTAGTTACGGAAAAACAGGGTGGTGAACGCCAGCCCGTACACGATGTGCACGATCACCAAGCCCGTGGTAGTGCTGGCCAGGCCCATCTTGCCGAGGGTGAACGAGGCTGGCAGCAGCACCGTTTGAAACGGCAGGAAGCAGCCAAACAACAGTAAGCCGAAAAACAACTGCGAACCGCGAAAGCGCCACATCGACAGCACGTAGCCGTTCAACGCGCCGATGGCGGTCGAAGCCAGTACCGCCGGAACGGTGATCTTGATCGAGTTCCAGAAGTAACCGTCAACGGTGGCCCAGGCCTTGACCCAGCCAATGCCGGTAACCACGCTCGGCCAGCTCAGCAAGTTGCCGGTGCTGATGTCTTCCGGGGTTTTGAAACTGGTCAGCAGCATCACCAGCAAAGGCACCAAATACAGCAATACCGCTACAATCAGCACCGCGTAGATCGCGATGCGGCTCAGGCTTAGTGAGCGTTTGCCGGTCAGACTAGTCATTTCGCTTGGCCCTCAGCTCGGAATACAGGTAAGGCACGATGATCGCGAGAATCGCCCCGAGCATCAGAATCGCACTGGCCGAGCCCATGCCCATCTGGCCGCGACTGAAGGTGAAGGAGTACATGAACATGGCCGGTAAATCTGACGAGTAGCCCGGGCCACCGGCAGTCATCGCCGCCACCAGGTCAAAGCTCTTGATCGCGATATGCGCGAGGATCATCACCGCACTGAAAAACACCGGACGCAGGCTCGGCAGCACCACTTTCCAGTAAATGCGCGGCAAGCTTGCGCCATCGATCTGCGCGGCACGGATGATCGATTGATCCACCCCACGCAGGCCCGCGAGAAACATGGCCATGATAAAACCCGAGGCTTGCCAGACAGCGGCGATGACCAGGCAATACACCACGCGGTCAGGGTCGATCAGCCAGTCGAGGCGAAAACCTTGCCAGCCCCAGTCACGCAGCAGCTTGTCCAGACCCATGCCGGGGTTCAGCAGCCATTTCCAGGCGGTACCGGTGACGATCATCGACAGCGCCATCGGGTACAGATAAATCGTGCGGATAAACCCTTCGCGGCGGATGCGCTGGTCGAGAAACACCGCCAGGGTCACGCCGATCACCAAGGTGATGCCGATAAACATGCCGCCAAACACCACCAGGTTCTTGCTGGCGACCCACCAGCGGTCGTTGTCGAACAAACGCTGGTATTGCGCCAAGCCAGCCCACTTGTAGGTCGGCAGAAAGGTCGAGGTGGTGAACGACAGAACGAACGTCCACAGGATGTAGCCATAGAAGCCCACCAACACGATGATCATGCTCGGCGCCAGCACCAGTTTGGGTAGCCAGCGTTGCAACACATCGAAGGGCGAGACTTTCCTGAACGCAGCAACAGAACTCATGGAGGAAATCCGTGCGAGGAAAAAGTAGAGACTGCTCCGGGCAGGAGCGAGCTTGTCTGGCGATCTTTTAGAACCTCAAAAGATCGCGAGGCGAGCTCGCTCCTACAGGAGTGGAGTTACTTGGCGGACTTGATCGCTGCGCCAAGTTTTTTGGCGGTGTCGGCCGGGTCGGCTTTAGGGTCGTTGATGTAATTGGTGATTACGTCAAAGAACGCCCCCTGCACGGCCAGCGTGGTCGCCATGTTGTGCGCCATGCTTGGCTGCAGGCCGCCGGACTTGGCGTCAGCCAGGAAGTCCTTGGCCGAGGTCTGGGCACAGGCGTCAAAGCCGAGCTTTTCCATGTTGTTCAACATGTCGTTGCGAACCGGAATCGAGCCCTTGTTGATGCTGAAGACTTTCTGGAAGTCTTCACCCAGCGCCACCTTGGCAATGTCTTGTTGACCGGCCTTGGTGCCCTCGTCTTTCACCTTGAACACCGCCAAAGAGTCGATGTTGTAGGTGAAGGCTTTGTCAGTGCCCGGGAAGGCTACGCACTCATAGTCTTTGCCGGCGATTTTCTTGGCGGCGGTCCATTCACTCTTGGCCCAGTCGCCCATGATTTGCATGCCGGCCTTGCCGTTGATGACTTTGGCCGCTTCCAGGTTCCAGTCCTGGCCTTTGCCATCGGCGTCCATATAGGTCGCGACTTTCTTCAGCTCGGTCAGCGCCTTGACCATTTGCGGGCCGGTCAGGGCGTCGTTGTCGAGGTCAACCAGGGCTTTTTTGTAGCCATCGACGCCCATGACCGAGAGCACCACCGCTTCGAACACGGTGCTGTCCTGCCAAGGCTGGCCGCCGTGGGCAAGGGCAATAAAGCCCGCGGCCTTGAGCTTGTCACCGGCTGCGTAGAATTCTTCGAGGGTGGTCGGTGGTTTTTCGATACCGGCTTTTTTGAAGACTTCCGGGTTGATCCACAGCCAGTTCACGCGGTGGATATTCACCGGCACGGCCACGTAATCACCGTCGTACTTCACGGTGTCGGAGACTTTCTTGTCGAGCAGGCTGTCCCACTTTTCGTCTTTGGCGACCGTCTTCAATACGTCAGTGTCGAGCAGCCCGGTAGACGCCCACTCTTGAATATCCGGCCCTTTGATCTGTGCCATACCCGGCGGGTTACCCGCCACAGCGCGGCTTTTCAGTACGGTCATCGCGGTGGCACCGCCCCCCCCGGCGACAGCGCCGTCCTTCCAGGTGAAGCCGTCTTTTTCAACTTGAGCCTTCAGCACATCGACAGCAGCTTTTTCGCCACCTGACGTCCACCAGTGCACCACCTCAACCGAACCTTTGGAGTCGGCGGCATAGCTGCTCAGAGGGAATAGTGTGGCGAGAGAGATAACGACGGCGAGGCGATTGAATGAATTCATGAGATGCCCTTTCTTGTTGTTATAGCTGTGCAAGTCTTTTGCTTGCGCTACCAATGAGTGTATCCACGCGCCACCCGCCTCAAGTAACGAAGAGACGTCTGTTTGTCACCGTCTGGTGACATTCAAGAACGCGGCCACGGGGCTGTTTGAGATCTTTCAGTATGAGCAACGTCAGCCTTCTTGTAGGCCAAAACCGTTGAAATCCCCACGAGATACAGTTTTTTCCGCATTGCCTGTAGGACGCATCCCGAAGTCGTTTTCCCACGTTGTACCCGCAAATAACATCAGCGAGTCTGCTACTCATCGTCGTAGAAAAAGAACGGATGCCGACCCCCTCAGGAGATTTTAGCCATGACAGAACGTAACTTAACGTCCCGGAATCATTGCTTCATTTACCCCATCAAAGATCAGGAAGGTCGCCCCTACGCCTGGAAAATCGATATTCAACGCGCGGGCAAAGTGCATGTGCATCACTTTGCTTTCGACCAATATGGCGGCGAGATTCCTGCACTGGAGGCCGCAGAAAACTTGCGTAACCAACTGGTGCTGAAAATGCCGCAGTCTTTCACCTATGAAGACCGACAGCGCCTGATGCCGCATAACACCAGCGGCCACCCCGGCGTGTATCGCGTGCAGTCCAATCAGATTGATTACTGGCGCGCCACCACGCGCATTCACGGCTACAACCTGAGCAAGAGTTTTCGCATTGATAAATATGGCGATGACCAGGCCAAACAGCTGGCGCTAGAGGAACGTGAACGGCAGTTAACCCTGTGCAGCGACCCTTACGATGTCGCCATGGAAAAGCTCCAGCATCACTTCAGCCAGACCAGCCGGCGCGTGCGCGAGAACCGTATCAAGGCCGCCATGCACAAGCCCCGCGAGCCCAAGCCCACCGTTCAAGAGGTCTCTGGCACGCAGATGGAACGCATACTGCCGATCAGCGCCGAGCAGGCCAGCCTGTCCATCAGTCGGCATTTCGCGGCAAGTACAAAGTGACCCGCAAACCGCCCACACGCAGGTTTTGCAAGCTCACTTCACCGCCATGGCTATGGGCGATACTGCGCGCAATCCCCAACCCCAGACCGTAGCCTTGCTGTTGCCCGGCCAGTCGAAAGTGTGGCTCGAACACCTGCTCAAGGCGCTGTTCGGGCACGCCCGGCCCCTCGTCGTCGACGGTCAGCACAAACGCTTGCTCGTTGTCGTCTATGCGCAAGTGCGCATTGGTGCCGTACTTGAGCGCGTTATCAATCAGGTTGCCCATGCAGCGGCGCAGGGCCAGGGGTTTGCCGTGATAAGGGCTGGTGGCTCGCCCCTGCAACGTTACCCGGCCATTCCCCTGCGGCAGCACATAGGGTTCTATCAGACAGTCGAGCAAGGTATTGACGTCTACCGGCTCGATATTCTCGTGAATGTCGGTGTCTTTCACGCATTGCAGTGCGCCTTTGACCAGCATTTCCAGCTCGTCCAGATCGCGGCCAAACTTGTATTGCAGTTGCTCGTCATCCAGCAGTTCCACGCGCAAGCGCAGCCGGGTGATGGGCGTGCGCAGGTCATGGGAGATGGCGCTGAATAACTGACCGCGCTCGGTCAGGTACCGGCTGATGCGCGCGCGCATGGTGTTAAAGGCACGCCCCACTTCAACCACTTCGCTGCCACCGCCCACTTCGACAGGCTGAACCTCGTCTTCGCCCAGTGACATGTCACGGGCCGCCCTCGCCAAGCGCTTGAGCGGGCGGCTTTGCCAATGCACCAGCACGCCGATAAACAACAGCAAAAAGATGCTGCTCAGCACGATAAACCACAGTTGCAGCGCCGGCAGCCCTTCTTCTTCAAGGCTGGTGTAGGGCTGGGGCAGCAAAGAGGCGATGTACAGCCACTCGCCCTGAGCCATCTGGATCTGCGTCACCAGCACCGGCGGGTCGACCGGTTCCAGGGTCAGGGCAAAGTGCGCCCACGAACGCGGCAACTCGTCGAGCTTCAGGCCCGCGTTGAAAATGCGTAAGTCCTGGGGGCTGACAAACTTCACCGACAGGTCGACATCAGGCCCCAGCGACTGGCGCAGCACTTGGTCCACGGCGTCCAGCACCGCCTGTTTGCGCTGGGTTGGCGGTAGCACCTGCATGTCCAGCGGCCGGTCATTGAGGCTGACGACAAACCGCGTGCCGCCCATGCTGCGCATTTGATCCAGCACCAGCGGGCGATAGGCCAGCGGCAAGGAGCGCAAGTACGTCACCGTGGCGTTCATCGAGTGCGCCATGCTGCGGGCACTGTTGACCAGGCCTTCAAGCTGGGTGGTGCGCAATTGTGAGAGCCAGATGGCACTCGACAACGTCTGCGCCAGCAAAATGGCCAGCAACGTCAGCAGCAACATGCGGCCCAGCAGCGAACGGGGGAGATGCAGGCGGGATAGAAACTTAATGGCCATTTCCGACGGTGACCTCAGCTGCCAACTGGTAACCGCTGCCACGGATCGTGCGGATAAGCCGTGGCGGCTTCTCGGTGTCGCGCAGGCGCTGGCGCAAACGGCTGACCGCCATGTCGACAATGCGGTCCAGCGGCATCAGATCACGGCCACGGGTGGCGTTGCCGATCATGTCGCGATCCAGGATCTGCTGCGGGTTGTCCAGAAACAGCTTGAGCAAGGCGAAATCCGCCCCGGACAAAATCACCTCTTCGCCATCGGTATGGAACAGCCGATGGGTCACGGTGTTGAGCCGCCACTCGTCAAACGCCATAACTTCATGACCGGCGCTCGCACTGGAAAACTGCGCACGGCGCAACAAGGCCTTGATGCGCGCCTGGAGTTCACGGGGGCTGAAAGGCTTGCCCAGATAGTCATCAGCGCCCAGTTCCAGGCCGATGACCCGGTCGGCTTCATCGGAACTGGCGGTGAGCATGATGATCGGAATTTGCGCAAAACGCGGGTGTTGGCGGACCAAGCGGCACAAGCTAAAACCGTCTTCGTCGGGCAGCATCACGTCCAGGATCAATAAATCGCTGGCCTGCTCATCAAGCGCCCGCCTGAAGCCCGCGCCGTCGCCCACGGTGCGCACTTGAAAGCCGGCACGGGTGAGGTAGATATCAAGGAGCTCGCGAATTTCCTGGTCATCATCGACCAGCAAAATGGATTTGCCGGATGTGCTCACAGGCGCTGATCCTTATTGTTGTTATGACATAGCTCTAAAAGGGCGAAGCTGTGTAGCCGCTGACGAGGTACGAGGCTGCGATGTGGGCCGCAGGACCGCCGATCGGGGGTCGCTTCGCAACCCATCGCAGCCTCATTCTTCGGCAGCGGCTACACCTATCAACCGAACGCTTGTTGCAATGCCACGCCGGCGCCGATCAGGCCCGAGTACGGTGCGGTCACCAGCCAGACCGGGATGCCTTTGAGATAGTCGCTCATGCAGCCTTTGTCGGCAAAGCTTCGGGCAAAGCCGCTGGCCACAAAAATATCGGCAAAACGCGGGATCACGCCACCAACAATGTACACCCCGCCACGCCCGCCGACTGTCAGCACGTTGTTACCGGCCACACGGCCCAGCCAGCAACTAAAGTGCTCCAGCACCTGCAACGCCACCGGATCACCCGCCAGGGCCGCCGCAGTGATCGCCCGGTCGCTGTCCAGCACCGGCTCATGCCCGTCGACCGCACAGATCGCCCGATACACACGCGGCAAACCGCTGCCGCTCAAGATGCTTTCGGCGCTGACGTGGCCGATTTCGTTGTAGATGTGCTGCCACAACTGCACTTCACGCGGGTTGCTCATGGGCAGGTCGACGTGGCCGCCCTCCCCCGGCAAGGCCATCCATTGCTCGTCGCCCAGGTTGAGCAAGGTGCCTACGCCCAGCCCCGTGCCTGGCCCGATAACCACCGCCGGGCGCGCCGGATCGGCAATGCCGGGGCACACCTGGCGCACGTCTTCGGGTTGCAGGCGCGTCATGCCCAGCGCCATGGCGCTGAAGTCATTGATCAGCAGCAGGTGATCGACTTGCAAGGTTTCGCAAAACGCCGACCGGCTCAAGCGCCAATGGTTGTTGGTAAAGCGAAACTCGTCGCCGCTCACCGGCCCGGCCACCGACAGGCACACCGAACCCACCGCTCCGAGCGCCAGGTTCAACTCATTGAGGTAAACCTTGATTGCGTCTTCCGGGCACGCGTAATCGGCCGTGGCCAACACGCTGACTGAACGCAATTGCTCGTCTTCCCAGAGAGCAAAACGGGCGTTAGTGCCACCAATATCACCGACGAGGGCGAGTTTCATTTCAGGGATTCCAGAGACGAGGTAAAGGTACTCGCGCCCTGCTCGGCCGAACTGAAGGCCTGACGCATAAACGCAAACAACTCGCGCCCGGTACCGACGGCATTGCTCAAGGTGCCGACAGCCGGGGTGCGTGCGGCGAATTCTGCCTCATCCACCAACAGTTGCAACGTGCCTTTTACACCATCGACGCGAATCAGGTCACCGTCCTGGACCCGCGCCAGCGCGCCGCCCACTTCCGCCTCGGGGCTGACGTGAATCGCCGCCGGGATTTTGCCCGACGCACCGGACATGCGCCCGTCGGTGATCAGCGCCACTTTGAAGCCGCGATCCTGCAGCACGCCCAGGAATGGGGTCATCTTGTGCAGCTCTGGCATGCCATTGGAGCGCGGGCCCTGAAAGCGCATCACGGCGACAAAGTCGCGTTCCAGTTCACCGGCCTTGAAGGCATCGGCCAGTTGCTGCTGGTCCTGGAATACCCGCGCCGGGGCTTCGACAATCTGGTGCTCCGGCGCAACCGCCGACACCTTCATGACCCCGCGCCCCAGGTTGCCTTCCATCACCCGCAGGCCACCCTCGGCTGAAAACGCACGGGCCACCGGGCGCAAGATGGTCTCGTCGAGGCTTTCGATCGGGCCTTCACGCCAGACCAGTTGGCCATCCACGAGGAACGGTTCGCGGGTGTAGCGGCTCAAGCCGTAACCGGCCACGGTGTTGACGTTTTCGTGCAACAACCCGGCTTCGAGCAGTTCGCGAATCAAGAACGCCATGCCGCCAGCGGCCTGGAAGTGGTTGATGTCGGCTTTGCCGTTTGGATACACATGGGACAGGGTTGGCACCACCTCGGACAGGTCGGCCATGTCTTGCCAGGTCAACTGAATACCCGCTGCCATGGCAATCGCCGGCATGTGCAGGGTGTGGTTGGTGGAGCCGCCAGTCGCGTGCAAGGCGACGATGGAGTTGACCAGAGAACGCTCGTCCACGATCTCGCCCAACGGGGTGAAGTTACCGTTTTGCTGGGTCAGACGGGTGACTTGATGCGCCGCTTCGCGAGTCAGGGCATCGCGCAATGGCGTGTAAGGATTGACGAAAGAAGCACCCGGCAAATGCAGGCCCATCACTTCCATCAGCAACTGGTTGGTGTTGGCGGTGCCGTAAAAGGTGCAGGTGCCGGGGCTGTGATAGGACTTCATCTCGGATTCCAGCAGCTCTTCGCGGCTGGCTTTGCCTTCAGCGTAGCGCTGGCGTACGTCGGCTTTTTCTTTGTTGGAAATGCCCGACGGCATTGGCCCGCCCGGTACAAAGATGGTCGGCAGATGACCGAAGCGCAGCGCGCCCATCAGCAGGCCCGGCACGATTTTGTCGCAAATGCCCAGCATCAAAGCGGCGTCGAACATGTTGTGCGACAGCGCCACGGCGGTCGACAGCGCGATCACTTCGCGGCTCAACAGGCTCAGTTCCATGCCGGCCTCGCCTTGGGTCACGCCGTCGCACATGGCCGGGGTGCCGCCCGCGAACTGGCCCACAGAGCCCATTTCACGCAGGGCTTGCTTGATCTGCTCCGGGAAGTGCTCGTAAGGCTGATGCGCCGAGAGCATGTCGTTATATGACGAAACAATTGCCACGTTGGCGGCGTTCATCAGTTTGAGGGTGTTTTTGTCTTCTGTGCCACATCCGGCCACGCCATGGGCAAAGTTGGCACATTGCAGCTTGCCGCGTTGCGGTCCGTCACTGGCCGCATCACGAATAAGCGTCAGGTACGCCTCGCGGGTAGCTCGACTGCGGGCAATAAGACGCTCGGTGACTTCAAGAACGCGGGGATGCATGTGTTGAACTCCAGGCTAACGGATGTGGCGACCTGTGCGTGTCCTATGCTGACTGAGGCTCGCAGACGCGTGCTCAGTCGTTCGGACCCGTTGATTCAGGTCACTCGTTGTAGATAAAACAAAATATTGCCACTTAAATGGCTTGTTTTCTATTTTTATGAGAATAATCTTGTAATTCCAACAACAAATTGATGACAGGTGCTGTCCATGACATTACGAATCGCAATCAATGGTTTTGGCCGGATCGGCCGTAACGTCCTGCGAGCACTGTATACCCAAGGCTACCGACAGGACTTGCAGATCGTCGCCATTAACGATCTGGGCGACAGTTCGATCAACGCTCACCTGCTCAAGTACGACACCGTTCACGGCACGTTCGATGCCACTGTTGAGCATGATCAGGAAAGTCTGACGGTCAATGGTGACCGAATTGCGGTGACCGCCATCCGTAATCCGGCTGAACTGCCCTGGGCCGACCTGAAGGTTGATGTGGTATTTGAGTGCACCGGCTTCTTCACCGAGCGCAGTAAAGCAGAGGCGCACATTACGGCCGGTGCGCGTAAGGTGATTATCTCGGCGCCGGGTAAAAATGCCGATGCGACGGTGGTCTATGGCGTCAACCACGACATTCTGCGCCAATCGCATCAAATCATTTCTAACGCATCGTGCACCACCAACTGCCTGGCGCCTGTGGCGCAAATCCTCAACCGCGAGTTCGGCATTGCCAACGGCCTGATGACTACCATCCACGCCTATACCAATGACCAGAACCTGACCGATGTTTATCACACCGACCCGTACCGCGCGCGTTCGGCCACGCAGAACATGATCCCGAGCAAAACCGGCGCCGCCGAAGCCGTAGGCCTGGTGCTGCCAGAGCTGGCCGGCAAGCTGACCGGCATGGCGGTACGCGTGCCGGTGATCAACGTGTCGCTGGTCGACCTGACCGTTGAACTGACGCGCGAAGTCACGGCGGCAGAAGTGAACGCGGTGTTTAAAGAAGCCAGCCAGCACTCCAAGGTATTGGGTTACAACAGCCTGCCGCTGGTTTCCAGCGACTTCAACCACAACCCGCTGTCGTCGATCTTTGACGCCAACCACACCAAGGTCAGCGGCAAGCTGCTCAAAGTGCTGGCGTGGTACGACAACGAGTGGGGCTTCTCCAACCGTATGCTCGACAACTGCCTGGCGCTGCACAACGCGGAGTGACGCGATGATCGGTATCAGCTTCACCACGGCTACCTTGGCGGCGCGTAAGCGCATCGCCCTGGTGGCGCATGATCACTGCAAAGGGTTTTTGCTGGACTGGGCCGAACGCCACAAGGCCGCGCTCAGCCAGCATGACTTGTGCGCAACGGGCACCACCGGCCTGTTATTGAGCAAGCGCCTGGGGTTGCCGATTGAAAGCATGATCAGCGGCCCGCTGGGCGGTGATCAACAAGTGGGGGCGCAGATCGCCGAGCAGAAAATCAACATGCTGGTGTTTTTCTGGGACCCGTTCGAGCCACAGCCCCACGACCCGGACATCAAGGCCCTGCTGCGCGTGGCGGCAGTGTGGAACATTCCGGTGGCGAGCAATGAATGCACCGCTGACTATTTGCTCAGCAGCCCCCTGATGAACCAGCCGCACGAACACCGCATTCCCGATTACGCCGCTTATTTGAAAGGCCGGGTTTAACCTGGAATAAAACACACATCTTGTGGGAGCGGGCTTGCTCGCGAAGAGGATCGACTCGGTCAACCCTCAGACCGCGTCGCCCCAATCGCGAGCAAGCCCACTCCCACAGACTGAACTGCCCAAGCAACAAACTCAAAACATCACTTGACCAAACACACAGATGATAAGCATTATCATTCGCTCAAAATCGGTCGGGTAGTGCTGTGAGTCAGTCCCAGTTCAATCAAGTCTTCCTTACTCAGCGGGTGACCTTGCTGCGCACGTTACAGCGGATGGTGAATAACCCCAGCACCGCCGAAGACTTGCTGCAAGAGACTTACCTGCGGGTTACCCGCGCCTTGAACGAGCGTTCGGTCGAGCACTTGGAACCGTTTGTCTACCAGACCGCGCGCAATCTGGCGCTCGATCACCTGCGCTCGCGACGCATTCAGGCGCGTACGGTGGTTGAAGATGTACCGATCGAGGTGCTTGAGGGCATTGCGTCTACCCACAGCACCCCGGAAGAAGCCCACCAAGCAGCGCAATTACTGGAGCGTTTGAGTGTGAGCCTGAGCCAGTTAAGCGCACGTCAGCAGCGGATTTTTATCCTCAGCCGGCTGCATGGCTGCAGTTATCAAGAGATCGCCGAAGAACTTGACGTGTCGTTGAGTACCGTTCAAAAGGAACTCAAATTGATCATGGCGATCTGCATCGGGGTAGCCGACAGGCTGAATCGGCCTTAACCTTGCCCTTCAATGCCACGCGAACGCCCTGAAACTGCCAAGGAACCTCTGTGACGGACACTCACAAATCTGCTGCGCCCGACCCGGCGCACGAGGTGCTGCACGACAGCGCCATGGATCAGGCACTGGATTGGCTGATCACCCTTGAGTGTGCGAGCGACGAACAGAAAATCGTGTTTGAGCAGTGGCTGAATGCCGACCCGGCGCACGCCAGGGCGTTTGCCAAGGCCAACGCCATCTGGAACGGGCAACCGGTGCTGCATGCTGCGCAAACCCTGCAAACCCGGCGCAAACCCGGCGTGCTGCGGCGTATCAGCCGGCATTGGAAGCACGTGGCTGCGGCAGCTGTGCTGGTACTGACAGTCGGTAGCTATACCAACGTGCCGCTGCGCCTTCAGGCAGATCACCTGACGGTGGTGGGCGAGCGCCAGCGCCTGCAGCTCGAAGACGGCTCCAAAGTGCTGCTCAATACCAATTCGGCATTTTCCAGCAAAGTGGTGAATACCCAGGCCCGCGCCCGGTTGTTGCAGGGAGAAGCCTTTTTTGAAGTCCCGGCCAACCTTGAACTGCCCATGGTGGTGGATGCCGGCCCGGTGCGCGTCAGCGTGCGTGACACCGCGTTTGCGGTGAGCTACTTCAATGGCGAAGCGCAAGTGCGGGTACAGCGCGGGGATGTGGACTTGCGGGTAAACAGTGTCGGCACACAAATGCGTTTGTCCGCGGGTAACAGCGTCAGCATTGGCCCGAACGGCTTCGGCCGCCCCACTACACTCAACCCCCAAACCGACCTTGCCTGGGTGCAAGGCCGATTGGTGTTTGAAAACTGCCCGATGAGCAAAGTGCTCGATGAAGTGCGCCGCTACTACCCCGGCTGGATCGTCAACAACAACGAAAAGCTCGCCAACGTGGCCGTCACCGGCAACTACCGGCTGGATCAGCCACTGGATATCGTGCGCTCGCTGGCCCACATCACCTCCAGCCGCCTCTCGGAATACCCGGCGCTGGTCATCCTTAATTAAAAAAACTCGTTTAATCGCATCTTTTTTTACTCGATAGCCCAAGGTCATTCGTCTCGTTGTGATCAATGCAACTGATTCGCATTTTGAGTCAGCTTCGCAACTACAAGACTTGTCACCTCTGGAGCGCTATCAATGCCCACACGTTTCAACAGCCGGTCCACTTCCAACGCTCGCACTGGCGGCTTGCACCAGTGCACATTGTCGTTGTTGACCGTTGCCATGCTGATGGCTGGCGTACAGGCCGCCCCGGCCCTGGCCGCAACCGATCCGCAGCCAGCCAGCCGCTCCGTGGGCAGTTATAAGTTTGCGATCGCTCAGCAGCCACTCGCCTCTGCGTTGAATGACTTCAGCAGCGTGACTGGCTGGCAAGTCGGCCTGCCGGCAGAGCTGGCACAGGACGTGGCCTCGCCCGGCGTACGTGGCTCCCTGAGCCCGGAAAAAGCCCTGGAGCGCCTGCTCACCGGCACCAACCTGACGTACCGCAAGCTGAGCACTAACAACATCGTGCTGGAAAAACGCAGCGCGACCTCCGGCACCCTGGCCTTGCAGCAAGTGACCATCAGTGCCACGCGTAACGCACAAGACGTCAGCGCCGTACCCAGCACCGTCACCGTTCATGACCGCCTGGACCTGGACCGCGAAAACGTTAACACCATCAAAGACCTGGTTCGTTATGAGCCGGGTGTTTCGGTAGGCGGCGCCGGCCAGCGCGGCGGCATCACCGGCTACAACATTCGCGGCATCGACGGCGACCGGATCCTCACCCAGATCGATGGCGTTGAGATCCCCGACTCGTTCTTCAACGGCCCTTACGCCCAGACCCAACGCAACTACGTTGACCCTGAAATCATCAAAAGCGTTGAAATCCTCCGTGGCCCGGCGTCCGTGCTGTACGGCAGCAACGCCATTGGCGGTGCCGTCAGCTACTTCACCCTGGACCCGGATGACATCATCAAGCCGGGCCAGGACGTTGGCGCCCGCCTCAAAACCGGTTACAGCTCGGCTGACCGCAGCTGGCTCAAGTCGGGCACCGTGGCCGGTCGCTCGGGTGACTTCGACGGTTTGCTGCACTTTAGCCAGCGCGATGGCCATGACACCGAATCTTACGGCGACCGTGGCGGCAACGGCCTGGCCCGTACCGCGGCCAACCCGGAAGACGTGAGAACCACCAGCGTGCTGGCCAAGGCCGGCTGGAACTACAACGATGACGACCGTCTGGCCTTCACCTACGAGAAGTACAAAAGCCACGACGACGTCAATGTGAAGAGCGCCGTCGGCGGGCCGTTCACCAACGGCCAGCCATTGGGCATGTACCGCTCGCGTACCGGCACCGACACGGTGAGCCGTGAACGCTTCGGCCTGGTCAACACCATGACGGTCGACAGCCTGGTTGCTGATCACATCAAGACCAGCCTGAATTACCAAATCGCCAAAACCGACGAGACCACGCTGGAAGATTATTTCCCGTTCACCCGCAATGTCATGCGCTCTCGCGACACCACGTATCAAGAGAAGCAATGGGTCCTCGACGCACAGGCAGACAAGGCCTTCAGCATCGGTGAAACCGATCATTTGCTGACCTACGGCGCCACTCTGAAAAACCAGAAAGTCACCAGCTCGCGCAGCGGCTCGGGTACGTGCCTGGCAGTAGGCCGCGGCTGTACGGCAATCGGCGCTGACAGCCCGTCCGATTACCTGGTCAAGTCCAGCGACTTCCCGGACCCCACCATCAACACCTACAGCCTGTTCGCCCAAGACCAGATCAGCTGGAACGACTGGACGTTCTCGCCAAGCTTGCGTTACGACTACACGCGCCTGACGCCGCACATCACCCAGGAGTTCCTCAACACGATCCCGGCCGATGAACGCGCCAACGTCAGTGACGAGAAGAAAATCTGGCACCGCGTTTCGCCAAAATTCGGCCTGACGTACGCCCTGACTGAGCAATACACCTGGTACGGCCAGTACGCGGAAGGTTTCCGTACGCCGACGGCCAAAGCGCTGTACGGCACCTTCGAAAACCTGGCGGCCGGTTACAAAGTAGCGGCCAACCCGAACCTGGAACCGGAAAAAAGCAAAAGTTTCGAAACCGGCCTGCGTGGCAAGTTTGATGCGGGTTCATTCGATGTAGCGGTGTTCTACAACAAATACCGCGACTTCATTAACGAAGACGCCATCACCCCCGGCTACAGCGAAACCACGTTCCAGAGCAACAACATCAAACACGCCACCATCAAGGGTGCCGAGGTTAAAGGTCAGTTGAACCTGGATGCGTTCGGTGCGCCAAAAGGCCTGTACACGCGCGGTTCGGTAGCTTATGCCCATGGCAAAAACGACGACAACGGCGAGCCGATCAACAGCGTCAACCCGCTCAAAGCCGTTATGGGTCTGGGCTACGACCAGGAAACCTACGGCGCTCTGGTCAGCTGGACACTGGTCAAGCGCAAGGACCAGGTGGACAACACCAGCTTCTTTGCCCCGGACGGCACCAGCAAGCAATTCAAGTCGCCAGGTTATGGCGTAGTGGACCTCACCGGTTTCTACAAAGTCACCAAGGACGTCACCGTCAACGCCGGCCTGTACAACCTGACCGACAAGAAATACTGGAACTGGGATGACGTGCGCGGCTACGACAGCGTGGGTGAAGCCGGTGTGCTCAACCCCGCCAACATGGACCGCCTGACCGCTCCAGGTCGCAACTTCTCGGTCAATTTGGTGTGGGACATCTGATAGACACATCCACTGCGTAGTCTTTTCAGGCTACGCAGTGAGGAATTTTTACTGTGATGCGTCTTCTTGATCGTCTAGTTACAAAGCGCATCTCATTCTCAAGGATATTTGCATGACCACTCCTGATTCCGCACAGCGTCCAGCCTTGCGTTCTCAACGCCTGAACCAGATCACCAACGAGCCGCATCAAAAGCTCGATGCACTGGTAAAAGCTCACAAGCCTTTCGACACCCGCGAAAACTTCGCCCGTTTTGTTGTGGCTCAATATCTGTTCCAATCCGAGCTGCAAGCGCTGTACACCGACGCGGCCTTGAAAGAGATCGTGCCGGACCTGCCAGAGCGTTGCCGTGCAGAACAAGCCAAGGCTGACCTGGCGGACCTGAACACCCAGGTGCCTGCTCCAGTCGCTGGCGCAGTCAATGCTCCGAGCAAAGCTGAAGCCTTGGGCTGGATCTTTGTGTCGGAAGGCTCCAAGCTTGGCGCTGCGTTTTTGATCAAGCGTGCTGTGGCACTGGACCTGAGCGAAACTTTCGGTGCACGCCACTTGGGCGAACCGGCCGGTGGTCGTGCTGAAGGCTGGAAGAGCTTCGTTAAAACCCTCGACGGCCTGGAACTGAGCGCCGAAGAAGAAGCCGACCTGGACAAAGGTGCTGTCGCCGCGTTTGAACGTTTTACCGTATTGCTGGAACATGCTTACGCTGCTGAGCCAGAACTGGCCTAAGCAGGATCTGCTCGGTCAGCGAGCGCTGACCGAGTATCTTTTTCTGCGCCTTGAGCCTATGACACACCCAACTCAATCCTCATCCAAAATCGCCCGTTTCCTGTTTGGCGTGCTGGCCTACGTCAGCTTGGGCATCGGCCTGATCGCCATCGTGATCCCTGGCTTACCCACCACCGAATTTATTTTGCTCGCTGCCTGGGCTGCGACCAAAAGCTCCCCTCGCCTGAGTGCCTGGCTCGAAAACCACCGTTTGTTTGGCCCGATTTTGTTCAATTGGCGCAACGGTAAAATCATCCAGCGCAAAGCCAAAGTCAGCGCCACCATCAGCATGCTGCTGTGTGCCGGGTTGATGCTTTACGTGCTTGATCACGACTGGCCGGTGTTTCTGGCCATTGCCGGCATGAGCATGGGCAACCTGTGGATCTGGTCCCGCCCGGAACGCTTGCCGCTGGCGAGCGAGTAACTGAACGGCAAGCTCGCTCCTACCGTTTATTGGGGGTTAGAGCGTTAACGCCCCGCTGTACAGCCCATACGCCGCGCCCAGCGCGGTAATCACGACTGCCGCGAATATCAGCGGCTCTATGCCCTTGAACAACGCCTGCCCTTGCTCACGCTTGGCCTTGGCAAACAGAAATATCCCCGGCGCATAGAGCAACGCGGACAACAGCAAGTACTTGGGCCCCGCCGCATACAGCAACCACATCGCGTAGATCAATGCGATGGCTCCTATCAGCAAGTCCTTGACCCGGCTACGACTGGCCTTGGCGTAGGTCTCACCGCGCACGCACAACAACACCGAATACGCCGCCGACCAGAAATAAGGCACCAGAATCATCGATGAGGCGAGGTAGATCAGGGTGGTGTAGGTGCCCGATGACACCAGCGTGATGACCAGAAACAGCTGAATCATGATATTGGTCAGCCACAGGGCGTTGACCGGCACATGGTTGGCGTTTTCCTTTTTCAGGAACGCCGGCATGGTTTTATCCCGAGACGTCGCGTACAAAATCTCGGCGCACAACAACGCCCATGACAGCAGCGCACCGAGCAATGAAACCGCAAGGCCGATGCTGATCAGAATCGCGCCCCAATCCCCCACCACATGCTTGAGCACCCCGGCCATGGACGGATTTTGCAGTTGCGCCAGTTCGGGCTGAGTCATGATGCCCATCGACAACACGTTCACCAGCACCAGCAACGCCAGCACGCCGAGAAACCCGATCACGGTGGCCTTGCCCACGTCGGAACGCTTTTCGGCGCGCCCCGAGTAAACACTCGCGCCTTCGATGCCGATAAACACAAACACGGTGACCAGCATCATGTTGCGCACCTGGTCCATCACACTGCCAACGCTGGGCATTTCAGCGCCCCACAGGTCACGGGTGAAGATGTCGGCTTTAAACGCCACGGCGGCCAGCACGATAAACATCACGATCGGTACGATTTTCGCGACGGTGGTGAGCTGGTTGATAAACGCGGCCTCTTTGATGCCGCGCATTACCAAAAAATGCACGCCCCACAGCAACAGCGACGCGCAGCCAATGGCAATGGGCGTATTGCCCTGGCCAAACGCGGGGACGAAAAAACCCAAGGTGCTGAACAGCAACACGAAGTAACCCACGTTGCCCATCCAGGCACTGATCCAGTACCCCCAGGCCGACGAGAAGCCCATGTAGTCGCCAAACCCGGCCTTGGCGTAGGCGTACACCCCCGAATCCAGCTCCGGCTTGCGATTGGCCAGGGTCTGGAACACAAAGGCCAGCGCCAGCATGCCCACCGCCGTGATTGCCCAACCAATCAATACCGCAGCGCCAGCGGCTCGTTCGGCAATATTTTGTGGCAATGAAAAAATACCGCCGCCAATCATCGACCCGACCACTAACGCAATCAAGGCATTGAGCCGAAGCTTCTGGGTCTGCTGAGACATCGCTACCTCTTTGTTGGGTGTTTTATTAATGCTGGTTATCAAGCGACAGGCATTTACGAGTAAATAAATGTTTGTCCCAAACGTTTAATAAAGTTGCGCTATAAGCCTGATTTTTTAACAGCAAGATTTTCTATTAAAGACCAAAAACCAGCGCAGATGCAGATGACGTTTTCATTTCACAGGTCGTTAAATGAAACATTCGGCTCACATTTGCAAATTCTCAAATAGTGTCTAGCTTCATTCCCCACGACGAATCAATTAAAGCCGCTGTATTACCTGAAAGCCCTCTGGAGCCGGGTTTCCAGCGCGCGTCATAAAAATGCGCAATAGCGACCTCCCCGCTCTACTGACAATGGAATGTAGTCATGACCTGACCTAAGTCAACAGGGTAAGCAAACAACGCAATAACCTCTGAGACATCACTTCACATGGATTGGAGTCACTCTAAATGTCTGACACTCCTGGAAAACTTCGACTAGGTGCATTGGTTGCTCTGGTAGTCGGTTCAATGATTGGCGGCGGGATTTTTTCGCTGCCGCAAAACATGGCGGCAAGTGCGGATGTCGGGGCGATTTTAATCGGCTGGGCGATCACCGCCGTGGGCATGCTGACCCTCGCATTTGTGTTCCAGACCCTGGCCAATCGAAAACCCGACCTGGACGGCGGCGTGTACGCCTATGCCAAGGCCGGGTTTGGCGATTACATGGGTTTCTCATCGGCCTGGGGGTACTGGATCAGTGCCTGGCTGGGCAACGTGGGTTACTTTGTGCTGCTGTTCAGCACACTCGGTTACTTCTTCCCGATCTTCGGTGAAGGCAACACGGTCGCCGCCATCGTCGGCGCGTCAATTCTGCTCTGGGCCGTGCACTTTCTGGTCTTGCGCGGCATCAAGGAAGCAGCGTTCATCAACCTGGTGACCACCGTCGCCAAGGTCGTGCCGCTGATTCTGTTCATTCTGATTGCACTGTTCGCCTTCAAACTGGACATCTTCACCAGTGACATCTGGGGCCTGAAAAACCCGTCGCTGGGCAGCGTGATGGACCAGGTGCGCAACATGATGCTGGTCACCGTGTGGGTGTTCATCGGTATCGAAGGCGCGAGCATCTTCTCGTCCCGTGCCGAAAAACGCTCAGACGTCGGTCGCGCCACCGTGATCGGTTTTATCACCGTGCTGCTCTTGCTGGTGCTGGTGAACGTGCTGTCGCTGGGCATCATGACTCAGCCAGAACTGGCAAAACTGCAAAACCCTTCGATGGCGGCCGTGCTTGAACACGTGGTCGGCCACTGGGGGGCGGTGCTGATCAGCGTCGGCTTGATCGTGTCCTTGCTGGGTGCCCTGCTGTCGTGGGTGCTGCTGTGTGCAGAGATCATGTTCTCGGCTGCCAAAGACCACACCATGCCGGCGTTCCTGAAGAAGGAAAACGCCAACCACGTACCGGTCAACGCCCTGTGGCTGACCAACGTGATGGTGCAGATCTTCCTGATCATCACCCTGTTCTCGGAAAGCACCTACCTGTCGCTGATCTATCTGGCGACCTCGATGATCCTCGTGCCTTACCTCTGGTCGGCGGCCTACGGCCTGCTGCTGGCGGTGCGCGGCGAGACTTACGAGAACGCCCTGGCTGAACGCAAAAAAGACCTGATCATCGGTTCTGTCGCGCTGATCTACGCGATCTGGCTGATCTATGCCGGTGGTCTGAAGTACCTGCTGCTCTCGGCGCTGCTGTATGCACCTGGCGCCATCTTGTTCGCCAAGGCCAAGCGCGAAAGCGGCCAACAAGTGTTTACCAACATCGAGAAAGTGATTTTTGCCGCAGTGATTATCGGTGCCCTGGTGGCAGCGTATGGCCTCTACGACGGCTTTCTAACCCTGTAACACCCTGTTTTATGTACTTTGGAGGATGACTGTAATGACCACGGAAAAAGTGAAGTACGGCGTGCATTCCGAAGCCGGCAAGCTGCATAAGGTTATGGTGTGTTCCCCAGGCCTGGCTCACCAGCGTCTGACCCCGAGCAACTGCGACGAGCTGTTGTTTGATGACGTGCTCTGGGTCAACCAGGCCAAGCGTGACCACTTCGATTTCGTCACCAAAATGCGCGATCGCGGGATTGATGTGCTGGAGATGCACAACCTGCTGACCGATATTGTTGCCATTCCAGAAGCGCTGGACTGGATCCTTGACCACAAGGTCACGCCAAACCAAGTGGGCGTGGGCCTGGTCAATGAAGTCAAAGCCTGGCTCAAGAGCCTTGAGCCGCGCCACATTGCCGAGTACCTGATTGGCGGTGTCTCAGCTGACGACCTGCCCAATAGCTTCGGTGGCAAAACCATCCAGATGTTCCGTGATTTCCTGGGCCACACCAGCTTTATCCTGCCGCCCCTGCCGAACACTCAGTTCACCCGTGACACCACCTGCTGGATCTACGGTGGCGTAACGCTGAACCCGATGTACTGGCCAGCCCGCCGTCAGGAAACCCTGCTGACCACGGCAATTTACAAGTTCCACCCTGAGTTCACCCAAGCTGAATTCAAGGTCTGGTACGGCGACCCGACCGTTGACCACGGCAATGCCAGCCTCGAAGGCGGCGACGTGATGCCAATCGGCAAGGGCGTAGTGCTGATCGGCATGGGTGAGCGCTCGTCACGCCAGGCCATCGGCCAACTGGCACAGAACCTGTTCAAGAACAAAGCGGTTGAGCGTGTGATTGTTGCCGGGCTGCCCAAGTCTCGCGCGGCGATGCACCTGGACACCGTGTTCAGCTTCTGCGATCACGACCTGGTAACCATCTTCCCGGAAGTGGTCAATCAGATTGTCGCCTTCTCCCTGTACCCGGATGAAAGCAAAGCCGGTGGCATTGACGTTCGTCGTGAAGAAGCCAGCTTCCTCGATGTGGTCGCCAAAGCCCTGGGCCTGAAAACCCTGCGCGTTGTCGAAACCGGCGGTAACAGCTTCGCCGCCGAACGTGAGCAGTGGGATGACGGCAACAACGTCGTGGCACTGGAGCCTGGCGTGGTCATCGGCTACGACCGCAACACCTACACCAACACCCTGCTGCGCAAGGCCGGTGTCGAAGTGATCACCATCAGCGCCTCTGAACTGGGACGCGGCCGTGGCGGCGGCCACTGCATGACCTGCCCGATCGTACGCGACCCAATCGATTACTAAGTCACCCATTGATTGCTTGCGCTGACCCCACAAGGGGCGGCGCAAGCCGGTTAACCAGAAACCCAGGAGATCCCCATGGCGTTTAACATGAAAAACCGCAGCTTGCTGAGCTTGGTTCATCACACCCCTCGTGAGCTGCACTTCTTGCTGGATCTGTCCCGTGACCTCAAGCGCGCCAAGTACACCGGTACTGAAGAGCCGCACTTGAAAGGCAAGAACATCGCGCTGATTTTTGAAAAAACCTCGACCCGCACCCGTTGCGCGTTCGAAGTGGCGGCCCACGACCAGGGCGCGCACGTGACTTACATCGACCCGGTTTCTTCGCAAATCGGCCACAAAGAAAGCATGAAAGACACCGCCCGCGTTCTCGGCCGCATGTTTGACGCCATCGAATACCGTGGCTTTGAGCAAGTGATTGTCGAAGAGCTGGCCAAGTACGCAGGCGTACCGGTGTTCAACGGCCTGACCGCTGAGTTCCACCCGACGCAAATGATCGCTGACGTGCTGACCATGCGCGAACACAGCGACAAGCCGCTGCACAACATCAGCTACGCCTACCTGGGCGATGCGCGCAACAACATGGGTAACTCGCTGCTGCTGATCGGCGCCAAACTGGGCATGGACGTGCGCATCGCCGCACCAAAAAGCCTGTGGCCAGAAGAAGCTTTCGTCAAACAGTGCCAGGAATTCGCCAAGGAAAGCGGTGCCAAAATCACCCTGACCGAAGACCCGAAAGCGGCGGTCAAAGGCGTGGACTTCATCCACACCGACGTGTGGGTATCCATGGGCGAGCCGGTTGAAACCTGGAACGAACGCATCAAGCTGCTGCTGCCTTACCAGGTCAACACCGACATCATCAAGGCGGCAGAAAACCCGCGCGTGAAGTTCATGCACTGCCTGCCGGCGTTCCATAACAGCGAAACCAAAGTCGGCAAGGACGTGGCTGAGCATCACCCGAACCTGAAAAACGGCATTGAAGTGACCGAAGAAGTGTTCGAGTCGCCGGTCAACATTGCCTTTGAACAGGCTGAAAACCGCATGCACACCATCAAGGCCATTCTGGTGGCGGCGCTGGCTGATATCTAAGCCCTGGTTCGGTTGGCCTGTGTACACAGGCCTTCTGTGGGAGCGGGCTTGCTCGCGATGGTATCCGCGCGCGTTCAGAGACAGACCGCGTCGCCAGCATCGCGAGCAAGCCCGCTCCCACACCACAGCGTCGCTTACCCTCCCCTTTAAATAAGGACATTTTCTATGCGTATCGTCGTTGCACTGGGCGGTAACGCCCTTCTTCGTCGCGGTCAGCCCATGACCGCTGACAACCAACGCGAAAACATCCGTACAGCCACCGCCCAAATCGCCCGCGTCGCCCCTGGCAACGAACTGGTGGTGGCGCACGGTAACGGCCCGCAAGTGGGCCTGCTGTCGCTGCAAGCCGCTGCCTACACTGACGTTGCGCCCTACCCGCTGGACGTGCTCGGGGCTGAAACCGAAGGCATGATCGGTTATATGATCGAGCAAGAACTGGGCAACCTGCTGCCCAAGGACGTGCCTTTCGCCACCTTGCTGACCCAGGTCGAAGTCGATCCCAAAGACCCTGCTTTCAAGAACCCGACCAAGCCGATTGGCCCGGTGTACAGCGAAGCTGACGCCAAGCGCCTGGCCGCTGAAAAAGGCTGGGACATTGCCCCGGACGGCGACAAGTTCCGCCGTGTGGTGCCAAGCCCCAAGCCCAAACACATCTTTGAAATCCGCCCGATCAAATGGCTGCTGGAAAAAGGCACCGTGGTGATCTGCGCGGGCGGTGGCGGTATTCCGACCATGTACGGCGAAGACGGCAATCTCAAAGGCATTGAGGCGGTGATCGACAAAGACCTGGCCTCGTCCCTGCTGGCTCAACAGCTCAACAGTGACTTGCTGGTAATCGCCACAGACGTCAACGCTGCCTTTATCAACTGGGGCAAACCTGACCAGAAAGGCATTACACAGGCGCACCCGGACGAACTGGAAAAACTCGGCTTTGCCGCTGGCTCCATGGGCCCGAAAGTTGAAGCGGCCTGTGAATTTGCCCGCAAGACCGGCAAGACTGCCGTGATCGGCGCACTGGCGGATATTGAAGCAATCGTTCAAGGTAAGGCAGGTACTCGAGTGAGCACCGAGAAACCTGGTATTACCTACTTCTGAACCCAAGGGCAGGCCTGGCGGTCTGCCCTTGACTACTTAGCCTCAAGGAGCAGCCCTATGGCCTCGTTCGAACCCGGTCACCTGCATATCCATCGCGAACCGCTGCAGCCGGGCGACTTTGGTTATGACATCAAAATCGATTACCAGGTCGTTCAAGATCCCAAGGAAGGCAGGTCGATGCAGTTCGACATGCACGGCCAGATCAACAAAAAGGATTTCAAGGACTCGTTCACGCTGCCCAAGGACATGGCGTTCGATTTCGCCCGCGTGGCCTTCAAAATCGCCGTGAAAAACGGTATCCCCAGCAACGCGAACATCCTGTCGATGCATAAATACTACGACTTGATGTTCAAGGACGTACGAGAGCAACTCGACGTCAAGCCGGGTGACCCGGTAAAACCTGAACACCTGGAATAACCCCCTGTAGGAGCGAGCTTGCCTCGCGATCTTTTAAACGATCAAAAGATCGCGAGACAAGCTCGCTCCTACAGAGCCGATGTGCGGCTCACATTTCACCAATCCTCCCCGCCAAGGCATACTGGCCATCCCCTGGCTTAAGTTTTCTCGTTCCCATGCGTATCCATGTCAGTTTTATCGACCGTGTCGGCATCACCCAGGAAGTTCTGGCGTTGCTCGGCGGGCGTAATCTCAACCTGGATGCCGTGGAGATGGTCCCGCCCAACGTCTACATCGACGCCCCGACCCTCAGCCCGCAAGTGCTCGACGAGTTGCGCGAAGCGCTGTTCCGGGTCAACGGCGTGCAGTCGGTGCGGGTAGTCGATATCCTTCCCGGCCAGCGCCGCCACCTGCAACTCGACGCCCTGCTCGCCGCCATGACCGATCCGGTACTGGCGCTGGACAGCGGTGGCCACGTACTGCTGGCCAACCCGGCGCTGGTCACGCTGTATGGCCGTGACCCCACCGGTGAAAGCATCGGCGAGCTGTTCAGCGATCCCGGCCTGCTCAATGTGTTGCTGGAAAACGGCTTTCGCCTGCCGCTGCGCGAAGTGACGCTCAACGGCCAGCCGCTGATGCTCGATGCCACGCCGATTACCGACGCCGGTGCTTTGCTCACGCTGTACCAGCCCAGCCGTATTGGTGAGCGGTTGGCCGCCCTGCATCACGACCACGCGGAGGGCTTTGATGCGCTGCTCGGTGACTCCCCGGCGATTCGCACCCTGAAGGCCCGTGCCCAGCGCGTGGCGGCGCTGGATGCGCCCTTGCTGATTCAGGGCGAAACCGGCACTGGCAAAGAACTCGTGGCCCGCGCCTGCCATGCGATCAGCACCCGTTTTGCAGCGCCGTTTTTAGCCTTGAACTGCGCGGCGCTCCCGGAAAACCTGGCCGAAAGTGAGCTCTTTGGCTATGCCCCCGGCGCCTTCACCGGCGCCCAGCGCGGCGGCAAACCGGGGCTGATGGAGTTGGCCAACCACGGCACGGTGTTCCTCGATGAAATCGCCGAAATGTCGCCCTACCTGCAAGCCAAGCTGCTGCGCTTTTTGAATGACGGCAGCTTTCGTCGCGTGGGCGGCGAGCGCGAGGTCAAGGTCAATGTGCGGATCCTTAGCGCGACCCACCGCAACCTCGAAAAAATGGTCAATGAAGGGACGTTTCGCGAAGACCTGTTCTATCGCCTGAACGTACTGAACCTTGAGGTGCCGCCGCTGCGCGAGCGTGGCCAGGATATTTTGCTGCTGGCACGCGCCTTTATGCAGCAGGCCTGCACACAAATCCAGCGCCCAGTGTGCCGCCTGGCACCCGGCACCTATCCGGCGTTGCTGGGCAATCGCTGGCCGGGCAATGTGCGGCAATTGCAGAACGTGATTTTCCGCGCGGCCGCAATCTGTGAAAGCACGCTGGTGGATATCGGTGACCTCGACATCGCAGGCACTTCGGTGGCCCGGCAAAGCGATGGCGAAATTGAAACCCTGGAACTGGCGGTCGAAACGTTCGAAAAAGCCCTGCTGGAAAAACTCTACGTCAGCTACCCCTCAACTCGCCAACTGGCCAGCCGCCTGCAAACCTCGCACACCGCCATTGCGCACCGCCTGCGCAAGTACGGCATTCCGGGTAAGAATTAATCCGCAAGCCCCATGTCCCGTATTGAATTCATTCCAGCGGAACGATTTCGATACAGATACGGCAATCCTCAGTAACCCAAGGCTTTGATCCTCTTGGATTTTTTAATTGCGCCAGCACTGTAGCGATTTCGCTACAGCGTGATGAATCAGGCATCCGCGAACAACCTATAACCAACTGATAAATAAGGCTTTTTAGAAACTGGCAACCATCTTGCAATGGCTTTCGCATTCAGCTCGACCGGCTCGAGCATTACACCTGTGACCACCAGACATGTCTGGCCCTGAGGAGTTTCGATGAGCGAATTGCGTTTTACTGAAGACCACGAATGGCTGCGTGCCGAAGCCGATGGCAGCGTGACCGTAGGCATTACGGCTTTTGCGCAAAACGCTTTGGGCGATGTGGTGTTTGTTCAGTTGCCAGAGTTGCAGGCTTACGACAAAGGGGCTGAAGCCGCCACGGTTGAATCGGTCAAGGCCGCCAGCGGCGTGTACATGCCACTGGACGGTGAAGTCCTCGAACTGAACGCTAAACTCGAAGACAGTCCAGAACTGGTCAACGAGGATCCGCTGGGTGAAGGCTGGTTTTTCCGCTTTAAACCGGCTGATCCCGAGGCGCTCGGCAAACTGCTCACGCAGGACGCTTACGACCGCTTGATCAAAGCTCAAGACGACAACTGAGGAGCCGGCCATGACGATTAATCTCAGCACTGCCAATGAATTCATCGCGCGCCACATCGGCCCGCGTCAGGCCGACGAACAGGCCATGCTCACCACCCTGGGCTTTGACTCGCTGCAAGCGCTCAGCGCCAGCGTCATCCCGGAAGGCATTAAAGGCACCAGCGTACTCAACCTACCCGCTGGCCAAAGTGAAGCCGATGCCCTGGCATCGATCAAAGCCATCGCGGCGAAAAACCAGTTGCATAAAACCTATATCGGCCAAGGCTATTACAACTGCCACACGCCTTCGCCGATCTTGCGCAACCTGCTGGAAAACCCGGCCTGGTACACCGCTTACACGCCGTATCAGCCGGAAATTTCCCAGGGTCGCCTTGAGGCCTTGCTGAATTTCCAGACGCTGATCAGCGACCTCACCGGCCTGCCGATTGCCAACGCTTCGCTGCTCGACGAAGCCACCGCGGCCGCCGAAGCCATGACCTTCTGCAAACGCCTGAGCAAGAACAAAACCAGCGAGCGCTTCTTCGCCTCCCGCCACTGCCACCCGCAAACCCTCGATGTGCTGCGCACCCGTGCCGAGCCGCTGGGTATTGAAGTGGTGGTGGGTGACGAACGTGAGTTGAGCGACTTGTCGTCGTTTTTCGGCGCCCTGCTGCAATACCCGGCAAGCAACGGCGACGTGTTTGATTATCGCGATCTGGTTGAACGCTTCCACGCCGCTAACGCGCTAGTGGCGGTGGCCGCTGACTTGTTGGCGCTGACTTTGCTGACACCGCCTGGTGAATTCGGCGCCGACGTGGCCATCGGCAGCGCCCAGCGCTTTGGCGTGCCACTGGGCTTTGGTGGCCCGCACGCGGCTTACTTTTCGACCCGCGATGCCTTCAAGCGCGACATGCCGGGGCGTCTGGTCGGCATGTCAGTAGACCGTCACGGCAAACCGGCACTGCGCCTGGCGATGCAAACCCGCGAGCAACATATCCGCCGCGAGAAGGCCACCAGTAACATCTGCACCGCTCAAGTGTTGCTGGCCAACATCGCCAGCATGTACGCCGTGTACCACGGGCCTCAAGGCCTGACCCAGATTGCCCGGCGCATCCATCAGTTGACTGCAATCCTTGCCCAGGGCCTGAAGGGGCTGGGGCTGAACGTTGAGCAAAGCCAGTTTTTCGACACTCTGACTCTGTACACCGGCAGCCGCACCAGCGCGCTGCACGCCAAGGCTCAGTCCCAGCACATCAACCTGCGGGTGGTCGACGACGAACGCCTTGGGCTGTCGCTGGACGAAACCAGCAGCCTGTCCGACGTGGTTGCCCTGTGGGCCTTGCTCGCGGTCGATGGCCAGACATTGCCTGACTTCGACGCGCTGGCCCAATCGGTAACAGGCACGCTGCCTGCGGCGTTGCTGCGCCAGTCGGCGATTCTGAGCCACCCGGTGTTCAACCGTTATCAGTCTGAAACCGAGCTGATGCGTTACCTGCGCCGTCTGGCTGACAAAGACCTGGCGCTGGACCGCACCATGATCCCGCTGGGCTCGTGCACCATGAAGCTCAACGCCGCCAGCGAAATGATCCCGGTGACCTGGGCTGAGTTCGGCAACCTGCACCCCTTTGCTCCTGCCGAGCAAAGCCAGGGCTATCAGCAACTGACCCGCGAGCTGGAACTCATGCTCTGCGAGGCCACCGGCTACGACGCCGTGTCGCTGCAACCCAACGCCGGTTCCCAAGGTGAGTACGCCGGCTTGCTGGCCATTCGTGCCTATCACCAGAGCCGTGGCGAAGAGCGCCGCGACATCTGCCTGATCCCCTCCTCGGCCCACGGCACCAACCCGGCGACCGCACACATGGCCGGTATGCGCGTGGTGGTGACGGCCTGCGACGCACGCGGCAACGTCGACATTGAAGACCTGCGCGCCAAGGCCATCGAGCACCGCGATCACCTTGCCGCGCTGATGATCACATACCCGTCGACCCACGGCGTGTTTGAAGAAGGCATCCGCGAAATCTGCGGCATCATTCATGACAACGGCGGCCAGGTGTACATCGACGGTGCCAACATGAACGCGATGGTCGGCCTGTGCGCACCGGGCAAGTTTGGCGGCGACGTGTCGCACCTTAACCTGCACAAAACCTTCTGCATCCCCCACGGCGGTGGCGGCCCGGGCGTTGGCCCGATTGGCGTCAAGTCGCACCTGATCCCGTTCCTGCCGGGCCACAGCGCCCTGGAGCGCAAGGAAGGCGCGGTGTGTGCCGCCCCGTTCGGCAGCGCCAGCATTCTGCCGATCACCTGGATGTATATCCGCATGATGGGCGGCGAAGGCCTGAAACGCGCCTCGCAATTGGCCATCTTGAACGCCAACTACATTGCCCGCCGCCTTGAAGAGCATTACCCGGTGCTGTACTCGGGCGCCAACGGCCTGGTGGCGCACGAATGCATCCTCGACCTGCGCCCGCTCAAAGAAACCAGCGGCATCAGCGTTGATGACGTGGCCAAGCGCCTGATCGACTTTGGCTTCCACGCGCCGACCATGTCGTTCCCGGTGGCGGGCACGTTGATGATCGAGCCGACTGAAAGTGAATCCAAACAAGAGCTGGATCGCTTCTGCGAAGCCATGATCCGCATCCGCGAAGAGATTCGCGCGGTCGAAAACGGCACCCTCGACAAAGACGACAATCCGCTGAAAAACGCCCCGCACACGGCCGCAGAAATCGTTGGCGAGTGGACTCACCCGTACAGCCGTGAACAAGCGGTGTACCCGGTCGCGTCGTTGATCGAAGGCAAATACTGGCCGCCGGTGGGCCGTGTCGACAACGTGTTCGGCGACCGCAACCTGGTCTGCGCGTGCCCGTCGATCGAGAGCTATCAGGAGGCGTAACAACACCCCAAACACCCTGTAGGAGCGAGCTTGCTCGCGAGCTTTTAAAGATCAAAAGATCGCGAGCAAGCTCGCTCCTACAGAGGTGATGTATTGCCAATTCATCTATAAGAAACCGGAGAACCCTATGTCGTTAAGCGTGTTCGACCTGTTCAAAATTGGCATCGGCCCTTCCAGTTCCCACACCGTCGGCCCCATGCGGGCTGCCGCACGTTTTGTCGAAGGTTTGGCCCGCGAGGGTTTGCTGCTGAGCACAGCCTGCGTGAAAGTCGAGCTGTATGGTTCCCTCGGCGCCACCGGTAAAGGTCACGGCAGCGACAAAGCCGTGTTGCTGGGGCTAGAAGGCGAACTCCCGGACACCGTCAACACCGAAACCGTGGCCGAACGCCTGGCCCGGATTCGCAGCAGCGGGCGTTTGAACCTCAACGGTGAACACGCCATCGACTTCAACGAAAAACTGCACCTGGCGATGATTCGCAAACCCTTGGCCTTTCACCCCAACGGCATGATTTTTCGCGCCCTGGACGCTGCCGGCATACAGATTCGCAGCCGCGAGTATTACTCGGTCGGGGGCGGCTTTGTGGTGGATGAAGACGCTGCGGGCGCTGACCGTATCGTCGAAGACAGTACGCCACTGAAGTACCCGTTCAAGACCGCCAAAGAGCTGCTGAACCATTGCGCCACGCAGCACTTGTCCATCAGCCAGGTGATGCTGGCCAACGAAAGCGCCTGGCGCCCGGAAGCCGAAACCCGCAGTGGCCTGCTGCACATCTGGCAAGTGATGCAGGACTGCGTGAGCGCGGGCTGTCGCAATGAAGGGATTTTACCCGGTGGCTTAAAGGTCAAGCGCCGGGCTGCTGCGCTGCACCGTCAACTGTGCAGCCACCCGGAAGCCGCCCTGCGCGATGCGCTGTCCGTGCTCGACTGGGTCAATCTGTATGCACTGGCCGTTAATGAGGAAAACGCCAACGGCGGGCGCGTGGTCACCGCGCCCACCAATGGAGCTGCGGGGATTATCCCGGCCGTGCTGCATTACTACATGCGCTTTATCGGCGGTGCCAACGAAGACGGCGTGGTGCGGTTTCTGCTGACGGCTGCCGCCATCGGCATTTTGTACAAGGAAAACGCCTCGATCTCGGGCGCCGAAGTCGGCTGCCAGGGCGAAGTCGGTGTGGCCTGTTCCATGGCCGCGGGCGCGCTCTGCGAAGTGCTGGGCGGCAGCGTGCAACAAGTCGAGAACGCCGCCGAAATCGGCATGGAACACAACCTGGGGCTGACCTGCGACCCGATTGGCGGGCTGGTGCAAGTGCCGTGTATCGAACGCAACGCCATGGGCTCGGTCAAGGCCATCAACGCCGTGCGCATGGCGTTGCGCGGCGACGGCCAGCACTTTGTCTCGCTCGACAAGGTGATCCGCACCATGCGCCAGACCGGCGCCGACATGAAAAGCAAATACAAAGAGACCGCCCGCGGCGGTCTGGCTGTCAACATTATTGAGTGCTGATTTTCAAGGAGTCACGAATGTCCACCGAACACTTGCTCATTACCCCGCTGCACGCACTGCACCTTGAACTCGGCGCCCGCATGGTGCCGTTTGCCGGCTATGACATGCCTGTGCAATACCCGCTGGGCGTGATGAAAGAGCACTTGCACACCCGTGAACAGGCCGGGTTGTTTGATGTTTCGCACATGGGGCAGATCCTGCTGACCGGCGCTGGTGCCGCCAAAGCACTGGAAGCATTGGTGCCCGTCGACATCATCGACCTGCCCGTGGGCATGCAACGTTACGCCATGTTCACCAACGAACAAGGCGGCATCCTGGATGACCTGATGGTTGCCAATATGGGTAATGACCAATTGTTTTTGGTAGTTAACGCGGCCTGCAAGGAGCAGGACCTGGCTCACCTGCGCAAACATCTGGGCGCCCACTGCGAGATCCAGCCGCTGTTTGAAGAGCGCGCCCTGCTGGCCCTGCAAGGCCCGGCAGCGGTGAACGTGTTGCAGCGTCTGGCACCTGACGTGGCCAAAATGACCTTTATGCAATTTGAGCCTGTGACGCTGCTGGGCGCGGCGTGTTACGTCAGCCGCTCGGGTTATACCGGTGAAGACGGCTTTGAGATCTCGGTACCGACGGCACGCGCAGAAGAACTCGCCCGCGCCCTGTTGGCTGAGCCTGAGGTTCAGGCCATTGGTTTGGGCGCACGTGATTCACTGCGCCTTGAAGCCGGTCTGTGCCTGTATGGCCACGACATGAATGAAAAGACCACGCCAATTGAAGCCAGCCTGTTATGGGCGATCTCTAAAGCGCGCCGTGCCGACGGCCCGCGTGCGGGTGGCTTCCCCGGTGCTGACACCATTTTTGCCCAACAACAAGGGGTTGCACGAAAAAGGGTCGGCCTGCTGCCCCAGGAACGCACACCGGTACGTGAAGGCGCCGAGGTGGTCGATGCACAGGGTAACGTCATCGGCACAGTGTGTAGCGGCGGCTTCGGCCCGACCTTGGGCGCACCGCTGGCCATGGCGTATCTGGACAGTGCATTCAACCCGATAGACACCGAGGTCTGGGCGATTGTTCGGGGTAAACGTGTACCGATGAAAGTGTCTAAACTGCCGTTTGTAGCGCAACGTTATTATCGGGGATAAGCCCCCGGGCTTTTTATACAGTTGTATGACACTTGCGTGCCATACAACTGCCTCAAAACAGTGCGAAGTTTCGATAGCGAAAAAGGCACTTTAAACATGAAAACAATTGAACATTTCTATGAACACACTTTCTTTAATGCTGCCCACTGTAGGAGCGAGCTTGCTCGCGATCTTTTGATCTTTTAAATGCGTTGCTATAAGTGAACTGCATGAGGTTATAAAGGGGTTTATTTAAGGGGCTTGTTTTTTTAATTCTGTTTTCGTAGAGTTTGACCACTGTGTTTGCATGGGTCGCTGGAATCGTGACCTGGGCAGTAGCTCTATGTTTGCTACAACCCGTTCTGCGTCTCTTACTTTCCTGCAACCCAGCACCAGTCCTCTTTCAACGTAAGGAGGCTGCCATTAATTGTTAGCGTCAAGGAATTAAGAAATGTCTCAACGTCAGAGCGGTACCGTCAAGTGGTTTAACGACGAGAAAGGTTTTGGTTTCATCACTCCGGAAAGCGGTCCGGATCTGTTCGTACACTTCCGTGCCATTCAAGGCAACGGTTTCAAAAGCTTGAAAGAAGGCCAGAAAGTGACCTTCATCGCTGTTCAGGGCCAAAAAGGCATGCAGGCTGACGAAGTTCAAGCCGAAGCCTAAGCTTCTGCTGCACAAAAGCCTCTGATGCTGACATCAGAGGCTTTTTTGTGGGCGCAATTTCGTAAGATGGGTTTTTCCTTCACGAGAGCCTGCCATGTCGAAACCACCACTTAGCCCCCAAGGCGACTTTCACGCCGCCGGCCTGGGGCGCCGTCTGGCAGCCATGTTCTATGACTTTCTGCTGTGTACGGCCCTGCTGATCGTGACCACGTTTATCTACAAGCTGATCATGATGGGCTTTATCGGTGAAGCCAAAATGCGCGAGCTGACCGAAGCCGGGGCGCTGGATGGCGACCCGTTGCTCTCGACCATTTTGTTGTTTGTCCTGTTCGCGTTCTTTGCCAAGTTCTGGACCCACAGCGGCCAAACCCTGGGCATGCAAGTGTGGGGTGTGCGGGTGCAAAACGCTGATGGGTCGGCGATCAGCCTGTGGCAAGCGCTGTTGCGCTTTATGGTGTCGATTGGTTCGTGGCTGTGTTTAGGGCTGGGGTTTATCTGGTCTGTGTTCGATAAACGCAAGCGCACCTGGCACGACATATACTCCGACAGCCAGCTGGTTCGCATCCCTAAACAAAAGAAATAAAAAAAGCCCGTATCTCGCGATACGGGCTTTTTATTGTTGCTGTGTCTCTGTGGTCACTGCCGTTTGCTGGAGAAACGGGTTGCTGCGCAACCCTTCGCAGCCTTCAGCAGCGACTACAAGGGTTGGTTACTCTGCCAGCTTGAAGGTAATGAAGCTCGCGCGGCCCTGACGCAGTACACGCATCGAGACCGAACGATTTTTTGGCAATGCCTTGGCAATTTCAGTGAATTGCTTGGCATCGGTAATCGCCTGGTTGTTCAGATGAGTGATCACGTCACCCGGTTGCAGACCAATCAACGCCGCAGGACCGTCCTGTACGTCTTTGATGATCACGCCACCTTTGATGTCGTTGGCTTTCTTCTGCTCGTCGGTCAAGTCAGCGACAGCGACGCCCAGACGGTTGCTGCTTTGCTCAGCACCGGTCAGGCCAGCCATTTCCTTGCCTTCATCCGGGATAGCGCCCACGGTGAGGTCCAGGGTTTTGCGCTTGCCGTCACGCACCACTTCAAGCGTGGCTTTGCTACCGGCTTTCAACGCGCCTACCAAGTGCGGCAGGTCGGCCGACATGACGATCGGCTGGCCGTTCATGCTCAAGATCACGTCACCCACTTGCAGACCGCCTTTGGCAGCCGGGCCGTCGTCCAGTACTTGAGCAACCAGCGCACCGGCTGGTTTTTCCAGGCCGAAGGATTCAGCCAGGTCTTTGTTGACCTCTTGAATCACTACGCCCAACCAGCCACGGCTGACTTTGCCGCCGGCTTTGAGTTGGTTGGAAACGTCCATGGCCACATCAATAGGGATCGCGAACGACACGCCCATAAAGCCACCGGAACGGGTGTAGATCTGTGAGTTGATGCCGACCACTTCACCTGCCAGGTTGAACAGCGGGCCACCGGAGTTACCCGGGTTGATTGGCACGTCAGTCTGGATGAACGGCACATAGCTTTCATTCGGCAGGCTGCGGCCGATGGCGCTGATGATGCCTTGGGTGACGGTGTGGTCAAAGCCAAACGGCGAGCCGATCGCTACCACCCATTGACCGGCCTTGAGGTCCTGGGACTTGCCCAACTTCAGCACCGGCAGGTTTTTGCCATCAATTTTCAGCAGGGCCACATCGGAACGCGGGTCGGTACCGACCAGCTTGGCTTTCATTTCGCTGCGGTCAGACAGACGCACGATGATTTCGTCAGCGTCAGCCACTACGTGGTTGTTGGTCAGGATGTAGCCGTCCGGGGAGATGATAAAACCCGATCCCAGCGATTGAGCTTCGCGCTGACGCCCACCTTGGCCACCGCCCATGCCTGGCGGCATGCCGCGTTCAAAGAAATCACGCAGCCCCGGCGGCAAGCCTTCTAGGTCTGGCATGTTCGAGACTTTGCGGTCCGGCAGCTTTTGCGTCGTACTGATGTTGACGACGGCGGGTGATGCCTGCTCGACCAACTGCGTGAAGTCGGGCAACTGCGCTTCAGCCAGCGCGGGCACTGCCTGGCCGAGCATCAGCACGGCAGCAAAAATGGGTAAGTAAGACTTCAATCGAGGCATTGGTTTACAGCTCCCGTTAATAGCCAGCAGGGTTGTGCAATGAGTCCCAAAAACTTAAGCCAGCATAGACCGGTTTTTGGGCGGACCAGAAACAAACAAGGTCAGAGCCCATTAGGCACTGACCTTTGTAAAAAAAATGAAAAAAACAATTTGAAATGTTCACCGCGCATTTCAGTGTTCCATCAAGGTTTGACCGTCGCCGAGGGTTCGGCCTGCCCTGCCCGCATCGAGAGTGCGATGCGCTCTGCAGTGCCCATCGGGATCTCGCCCACCACGGTTGCGAGGATCTCTGCGTCAGGGGTCGAGAGGTGCCTTGAGACCGCAACAGTCGGCCCCAGCTGCAGGCGCATGTCGGGCACAGCGTCGCCTTTCAGGGGTTCGAGGAACACCGAGAAACGCGTCAAGCCGTCGTCATACATGAGGCTGGTGACTTCTGTTTTGGTTTTGGGATCGCGACGCACGTTGCTGCTCAAGAGCTCAAACCCTGGCGGCAACCAGTCGGAATGCCAGCTGTGCACAGGTTTGCTCACAGGTGCAGCCGCTTGAGAGGTGGCCACGGCCTGACAACGGTTACTGGGGGTGAGCTGGCTGTCGTTGGGCGGCGTCGTTTCAAGGTGGGTGAACTGAAAACGTTCCAGCAACTGACCTTTGTCATTGACCAGCAATGACTTCAAAGGCAAGCCGGTTTCACGGTCCAGATACAGTTCAACGCCATAGCGATGCTGGTCACGCGGGGTTAGCACAATGACTGCCACAGGGCGACCGGCTACCCGCGAATCACCCGCGCGAGTCACGGCATACCAGTTTTCAAGGCGTTGCAAATCCAGCTGTCGCGCGGTGGTGTCGGCGACATCTGCAAGGCCGTTGATCAGTTTGCCAGTGACGCACTCAGTGCGCCCATCGGCACGGACCACCTCATAAGGTGCACCATCAAGCTGCACCAGTCGTTCACGCACGTTGCCGTCTTGCACGCGGTGCCAGATGCGATGGGTCGAAAAACTCCCATTGCGCTCGTAAACAAACGTGCCTTGATAGCTTTGCTGCTGCTCAGCCGCGCCTAAGCGTTTTAGCCAGTCTTGGGCGTCATCGGCATGAGCAGGTACAACAAAAAAACCACTGAGCAAAAGCGGTAACAGAGGTAGGACGCGCATGATGGCCCTTAACGGTTTTCCAGGCTTGCAGCTCGTGCGTAAGGCAGCGGGCTTTCAGTTCCTTTCATGGCCGCTTGTTCAGCGTGCTGGCGCAAATAGCCCGGCAAACGCTGATTCTGCCAACCAGCCTGGCCTTGCAGTACACCATTGGCCATTGGGCCGGTGCCCTGATCAGAGCTCTCGCTGTAGTTAGCCAGTACCGCCGGGCCTTTAACTGTCGGCGCACTCAGGCTAGGCTGAGTGCCTTGCTGGGCCAGTTGGGCGCCCACAATGTCATCCTGGTTGTACAGTCTGACACCCGCCAGAACAGCCACCGTCACCGAGGCAGCAACTGCCAGGCGGCCAATGCTTTGCCAGTGACTGCGCTTGGCTTTGGCGGGTGTTTGTTCTTCGGCCAGTGCGGCCGATACTGCAGATGCGATGTCCAGGCGAGGGATCAGCAGATCTTTGTGCATCACTGCACGGGCAACCTGATAGCGATCCCAGGTGGCACGTGTTTGTGCATCGTCAAAGGCATTCAATACCCGACGTAATTCCAGTTCGTCCGCTTCGTTATCCATCACTGCGGACAGCGATTCCTGCAGGGCTTCACGACTCATGGCGGTTCCTCTCTTGGCTGTCGCCGCTGTCTCAGTTTTCCTGCAACAACGGCTGCAGGGCTTTATCGATGGCTTCCCGAGCACGGAAAATCCGGGATCGTACGGTACCCACCGGACATTGCATGACGCTCGCAATATCTTCGTAACTCAGACCATCAAACTCACGTAAAGTTAACGCCGTACGTAAATCTTCTGGCAGTAACTGAATGGTGCGGTGAACCGTGCCTTCGATCTCATCGCGAAGCAAAGAGCGCTCCGGCGATTCCAGATCTTTCAGACCGTGATCACCATCATAAAATTCAGCATCTTCAGAACTCACATCGCTATCGGGTGGACGACGACCGCGTGACACCAGATAGTTTTTCGCCGTGTTAATGGCGATGCGGTACAGCCACGTATAAAAGGCGCTGTCTCCGCGAAAATTGCCAAGTGCACGGTAAGCCTTGATAAAGGCTTCTTGTGCCACGTCCTGGGCTTCATGGGTGTCGTGCACAAAACGCACGATCAACCCGAGAATTTTGTGCTGGTATTTCAGCACTAGCAGATCAAATGCACGCTTGTCGCCGCGCTGCACGCGCTCGACCAGCTGCTGATCCTCTTCCTGGGTTAGCATGAATACTCCTCATAAGACCGGGAGGAAGAGTGTTTTGCTAATTGATCAGGCTTGCAAACATAGACTCGGGCTTTACGCAAAAGTTCTCTCCCCCCTGGCAAGTTTCCTGCGCACTCGGATTTGGCACGCACGAAAACGCAGCTCGGGCCTGGCCGGCTGCGTCAATAATCTTGTCGTCAAAGTCACCTGCACGGGCCGTAAAATCAACCCCGCATGGCATTGACGCAACTCCCCTTTATGGCGGGCAACCTGCTATTGAACCCTGAGCCGTAGGAAAAGTTCCAAAATTCAGACCAGGTGTCACGTCTATAGCAGGATAAAATACAGTTCGTGCGCAGGTTGTGCCCGACGCGCAGCCTCTGGTTTGCCGATTTATTCTGCAAAACGGCATGCAGATCGCCACACTCTGAGGCACACTTCTCGCCCGCTGTAATGACCCAACGCCACAAAGGCCCGGCTATTGTGCCGATCCCCCCCTCTATATACTAGTGGGCGCTTTTTTTGCGGACATAAGAAGAATGAGCCAACATTTTCAACACGATGTGCTGGTGATTGGCAGCGGGGCTGCCGGTCTGAGCCTGGCGCTGTCACTGCCAGGCCATCTGCGCATTGCAGTTTTGAGCAAGGGCGATCTGGCCAACGGCTCGACGTTTTGGGCGCAGGGCGGCGTCGCTGCCGTACTGGATGACACCGACACGGTGCAGTCCCACGTCGAAGACACCCTGAATGCCGGGGGCGGCCTGTGCCATGAAGATGCCGTGCGTTTTACGGTCGAACACAGTCGCGAAGCCATTCAGTGGCTGATCGACCAGGGTGTGCCCTTCACCCGCGATGAGGACGCCGACCCTGAACATCCAGGATTCGAGTTCCACCTCACCCGTGAAGGCGGCCACAGCCATCGCCGCATCATTCACGCCGCCGATGCCACCGGCGCGGCTATTTTCAAGACTCTGCTCGAACAAGCCCGCCAGCGCCCCAACATAGAATTGCTCGAACAACGGGTGGCCGTTGATTTGATTACCGCCCGTCGCCTGGGCCAAGAAGACGACCGCTGCCTGGGAGCCTACGTGCTCAATCGCGCCACCGGCGAAGTCGACACCTACGGCTCGCGCTTCACCATTCTGGCCTCAGGCGGCGCGGCCAAGGTGTACCTCTATACCAGCAACCCCGATGGCGCCTGCGGTGATGGCATTGCCATGGCCTGGCGCTCGGGCTGCCGGGTCGCGAACCTGGAATTCAACCAGTTCCACCCCACTTGCCTGTATCACCCGCAAGCCAAAAGCTTTTTGATCACCGAAGCCCTGCGTGGCGAAGGCGCACACCTCAAGCTGCCGAATGGCGAGCGCTTCATGCACCGTTTTGACCCGCGTGGTGAACTGGCCCCGCGAGACATCGTGGCCCGTGCCATCGACCACGAAATGAAACGCCTGGGCATCGACTGCGTGTTCCTGGACATCAGCCATGAGTCCGACACGTTCATCAAAACCCATTTCCCGACGGTCTATGAACGCTGCCTGGAATTTTCCATCGACATCACCAAACAGGCGATTCCGGTGGTGCCTGCGGCGCACTACACCTGCGGCGGCGTCATGGTGGACGGTCACGGGCGCACCGACGTCCCCGGCCTGTATGCCATTGGCGAAACCAGCTTTACCGGCCTGCACGGTGCCAATCGCATGGCCAGCAACTCATTGCTGGAGTGCTTCGTGTACGCCCGCTCTGCGGCTGACGACATCCTCACGCAACTCGAACACATCGACATTCCGGATTCGCTGCCCAGCTGGGATGCCAGCCAGGTGACCGATTCGGACGAAGACGTGATCATCGCCCACAACTGGGATGAACTGCGGCGCTTTATGTGGGACTACGTGGGCATTGTCCGTACCAACAAACGCCTGCAACGTGCCGAACACCGTGTGCGCCTGCTGCTGGACGAAATCGACGAGTTCTACAGTAACTATAAAGTCAGCCGCGACCTGATTGAGCTGCGCAACCTGGCGCAAGTGGCGGAGTTGATGATTCGCAGTGCAATGGCGAGAAAGGAGTCACGGGGGCTGCATTACACCCTCGACTACCCGGACATGCTGCCTGAAGCGCTGGACACTATTCTGGTGCCAACCACCTACGCCGACTGAACTTGAGTCGCACGCGCAAGCGCCGGTGCTGATCCGGCGCCAGCGCGTCACGCGGGATGCACACCGCCCTCACCCACCACTCGCCCGGCACCCTGAAGCGCAGCAGCACCATCCTCGGCAACGCCAGGCTGTCGCGCTGCAACTGCACGGCCTGCCAACCCTTGGCCTGACTCCATAACTGCCACCCCTCGGCGTTTCGTCGCACACCGCTGAAGGCCTTGGCGTGGGTCAATCGAATATGCCGGGGCACTGCCCAAACGCCATGCATCAGGCACAACAACAGCCCAAGCAGGCGAGCCCACACGGGTATCGAAAGAAGGCAGATTGAGATCAGCGCCAGCGATTGCGCTGCCAGATACGCCGCCAGCAATTGCCCGGAGGCCTGCCAGCGGCATTCGAAGAAATCACTTGGGCTGGACACGGTCCAGAATCATGCGGACCATGCGCTGCAGCTCGGGGTCTTGAGACTCGCTGCGCTCCATGAACCAGCCGAACATGTCCTGGTCTTCGCACTCCAGGAGCTTGCGATAGACTTCGCGATCAACGTCATTGAGGTGCGGGTAAACCTCCTTGACGAACGGTACCAACAGTACGTCCAGCTCAAGCATGCCGCGGCGGCTGTGCCAGTAGAGACGATTGAGTTCAACATCTTCGACCATGGAGCGCTCCTCAAATAGAGCGCAAGTATACAGACCGATCCAAGAGAGAACAGTCGGCTTTGGTCGGTTGTCGAGAACCTTTGCGAACTACCCATTTACAGGTCACCCCTCTATGATGTGCCCCAGACTTTACAACCTGCGATGACTCATGGCCGACTCTGCTTTTTTCTGCACCTTGTCTCACGAAGGCGTTCTTGCTGTTATTGGCAACGACGCCAGCAAGTTCCTGCAGGGACAACTCACCTGTAACCTCAATTATCTGAGCGACACGCGCTCAAGCCTCGGTGCGCGTTGCACGCAGAAAGGCCGGATGCAGTCGAGTTTCCGTATCCTCCTCGAACCGCAGGGCTGCTTTCTGGCCATGGCGCGTGAACTGGTCGAGCCACAATTGGCTGACCTGAAAAAGTACGCGGTGTTCTCCAAATCAAAATTGACCGATGACAGCGATCACTGGGTGCGCTTTGGTCTGAGCCAGGGCGACGCAGTATTGCAAGGCCTGGGCATAGACCTCCCTGCCGACACCGACAGCGTCGCCCGGGCGAACGGCCTCATCGCCATTCGTGTGTCCGAGGGCAGCGCAGAACTGTGGGCACCGGCCGAGCAAGCCGAACACCTGCACCAGCAGTTGAAAGCCCAGTTACCAGAAGCCGACATCAACCAATGGACACTCGGCCAGATCCGCGCCGGCATTGGCCAAGTCATGCCGCAAACGCGCGAACTGTTCATCCCGCAAATGATCAACCTGCAAGCGGTAGGCGGTGTCAGCTTCAAAAAGGGTTGCTACACCGGGCAAGAAATCGTCGCGCGCATGCAGTACCTCGGCAAGCTCAAGCGCCGTCTTTATCGCCTGTCGCTTGAGGCTGGCAATGCGCAGCCAGAGCCTGGCACGCCGCTGTTTTCAGCAACACACAGCAGCGCCGTGGGTGAAGTGGTGATTGCCGCTCATACCCCGGAGCGTATTGAACTGCTGGCCGTGTTGACGGCTGACGCGGTGGAAGCGGGAGACATTCATGTAGGGGATCTGCAAGGTCCTGCACTGACGTTGCTTGATCTGCCTTATCAACTCGACCGTGATCGTGAGATACAGCGTTAATTCTCGAGAATAGAAATGAGCATGTTGGCGAGCAAAGTCCAGATGGACTTGGTAAAGGCCATCGTTCGAGATGACCTGGTTTTGCCCACGCTACCGGAAGTAGCGTTAAATATTCGCAAGGCAGCGGAAAACCCGGAAATCAGCGTCAGCAACCTTAGCAAAGTCATCGGTCGCGATACCGCGCTGGCGGCGCGGCTGATTAAAGTCGTCAACAGCCCGCTCCTGCGCGCGTTGTACGAAGTGACAGACTTGCACACCGCCATCACCCGGCTGGGCGTGAATTACAGCAGCAACCTGGCCATTGGTCTGGTCATGGAGCAGATCTTCCACGCGCGCTCGCCTGTCGTCGAAAGCAAAATGCGCGACGTCTGGCGACAAAGCCTAGAGGTGGCCGGTGTGTGCTATGCGTTTTGTCGGCGGTATACCTCGCTCAAACCCGATCAGGCAGCGCTTGGCGGGTTGGTGCATCAAATTGGCGTATTGCCGATCCTGATTTATGCCGAGGAACATAACGAACTGCTCGCAGACCCTGTGTCGCTGAACCATGTGATCGAGCGCATTCACCCGGTGATTGGCGACAAATTGCTCGCGGTCTGGGAATTTCCGGAAATGCTGCTCAAGCTGCCGGGGCAGTATCAGGACGTTGGCCGCGAGTCCAAGGCCATCGACTACATTGATCTGGTGCAAATCGCCACGGTGTTCTGCGAACAGCGCGACACCCCGACGCTCAGCCACAACCTGAATGCGCTGCACGCATTCAAGCGGCTGAAGCTGGATGCCGACAGCGAGCTGTTTCAGCAACAAATGAACGATGCGCGCGGGATGTTCATGTAACGCCACACCTGTGTCCGGCTGCTAAGCGGCCGCAAGTTCAAAAGATCGCCAGGCAAGCTCGCTCCTACAGAACCCGTAGTCGCTGCCGAGGCACGAAGGCTGCGATAGCTCGCGCCTACAGCGAACGATTGTCGGCTGCCGATACGAAGTTCACTCGCACTTTCAGCCCGCGCTGGGCGCCGTCATGCAGGCTGATATGGGCCAGATGCGCGCGGCAGATTTCGCCAACAATGGCCAGGCCCAGGCCACTCCCCGCCACTTGCTGGTTACGTCGATAAAACCGCTCGAACACTCGCTCACGGTCTTCATAGGGGATACCCGGGCCGTCGTCTTCAACTTCCAGCACCGCTGGCAAGGACACCCGCAAGATCACATTGCCCCCGGCGCAGGTGTGCGCCAGTGCGTTGTCGATCAGGTTGCTCAATAGCTCATTGAGCAAGGTCGGCTCCCCGCGCAGCCAGACCGGCTGGTCGGCTTCCAGCGCCAGGGCCACGCCTCGGGAATGCGCCAGGGGCGCCATGGCCATGCCCAGCTCACGGGCCAGTTGGCTGAGATCGAGCAATTGCGCCCCGCCCTCAGCAATCGCCCTGGCGCCATTTTCAATACGCGCCAGCGACAACAACTGGTTCGCCAAATGTGTCAGCCGGTCAGTGTCTTTAACCGTTTGTTCCAGCGTGTGACGCAAGACTTGCGGGTCATGTGTGCGCAAGCCCAATTCAATGCGGGCCTTGAGCACGGCCAGCGGGGTGCGTAACTCATGGGCCGCGTCGGCAATAAACTGCGCCTGACGCTCAAACTGCCAACGCAGGCGCTCGGTAAAGTGGTTCAAGGTTTGCACCAGCGGCCTTAGCTCACGTTGCACAGGCACCAGTGGCAACGGGCGTAAATCATCCGGTTCGCGCTCTTCAACGGCGGTGCGCAAACGCTCTAGCGGGCGCAAGGCGGCGCTTACGGCAAACCACACCACCAACAATGCGCCCAGCCCCAGCATGCCCAGACGCAGCAAGGTGTCGGCCATAAGGCTGCGCGCCATGGCCACGCGCGCCTCGTCGGTTTCTGCCACGCGAATTTCGGCCATGCCATTCATGTTCGGCTCGCTCACAGCCTTGAGCAGGCTCACCACGCGGACGTTTTGCCCACGGTATTCAGCGTTGTAAAAACGCGCCAGCGCCGGGTAGTCGTCAGTCCGCGGCGTGCCGGGTGGCGGTGCCGGCAAGTGTTCATAGCCCGAAATCAGCCGCCGCTGAATATCGTAAACCTGGTAATAGATGCGTCCGGCACTGTCGTAGGCAAAGGTATCGAGCGCTACGTAAGGTACGTCGGCACTCAGGCTGCCATCACGCTGTGACAAGCCTGCGGCGATGGTGCGGGCGGATGCCAGCAAGGTGCGGTCGTAGGCCGTATCAGCGGCTTCGCGACCATTGAGGTAAGCACTCAGGCTGCTGGCGAGCATCAGCACCACCAGCAACAGGGTCAGGGTCCACAGCAACCGCCAACGCAGGCTGTCGACCTTAAACATCACGGCCTTCCAGCAAGTAGCCCAAGCCCCGGAACGTCACGATTGCGACCGCATGACCATCAAGTTTTTTGCGCAAGCGGTGCACGTAGATTTCAATCGCGTCCGGGCTTGCTTCTTCGTCCAGACCAAACACTTGAGCCGCCAGTTGCTCCTTGCTCATGACCCGTCCTGGCCTTGCGATCAGCGCTTCCAGTACGGCTTGCTCACGCGAGGTCAGGGTAAGCAATTCGTCTTTTAACGTGAAGCGTCGGGTCTCCAGGTCGTAAATCAGCGTGCCGCAGCGCTGCTGGCGCTCGCCACCCAACACGCTTCGGCGCAACAGGGCTTTTACCCGCGCTTCGAGTTCAGCCAGCTCAAACGGTTTGGCCAAGTAATCATCGGCGCCCAGATTGAGCCCATGCACCCGATCCTTGACGTCACTGCGTGCGGTCAGCATCAACACCGGCAGGGTTTTGCCACGCGCCCGCACACGGGCCAGCACCTCAAAGCCATCCATTCGCGGCAGGCCCACGTCCAGAATGGCCATCGCATAGTCTTCGCTGCTCAGTGCCAGGTCAGCGGCCACACCATCGTGCAGGACGTCCACGGTCAGGCCGGTACTTTTCAACGCTTGAGCAACACTCTCGGCCAACTGCAACTGATCCTCGACCAAAAGAACACGCATCGGATTTACCTCATTATTTTTGTTCAGGCCTGTGGCTCTGTGCGCAAAGTGTACAGACGCAAACAGGGCTGTGAACCCCAAATAAACACTGAAAGAAAACTGAAAGGTTCACGAAAGGTTGGCGGATTAGGATTCGCCAACAAACAGTTGCATCTGTTGCGCAAATGATTTTTTAGCGCTGCGCAAAACACCTCGACGTGTTTTCGCCAATAAGAACAATAATGGAGCACACCGTATGCTGATACCTCAGCCTATCGCCCTTTGCCTAGCTGCTTGCCCCGTCTTCGCTCACCGCCACACAGGCCTGCGAACGACATTCTGTTGCCCCTCGCTGTACCCATGACGCTGACGATGCACGGCACTTGCCCGGCGTAAACGTTGGCGATGGCCACGGCTGATCACAGCACTTTTCTGCTCGTTTAAAACAATAACTCCTGCGGAGACATTATGAATTTCTCACTGCGCTCTTTGGCTCTTGCTGCCGGCTGCATGTTGTTCGCTGGCCAACTGATGGCTGAACCTAAACGCCCTGAATGTATCGCCCCGGCCTCCCCTGGCGGCGGTTTTGACCTGACCTGCAAGCTGGTGCAAAGCGCACTGGTAAACGAAAAACTGCTCAGCAAACCAATGCGCGTGACCTACATGCCGGGCGGCGTGGGCGCTGTGGCGTATAACGCGGTCGTCGCGCAGCGCCCGGCAGACGCTGGCACATTGGTGGCATGGTCCAGCGGCTCACTGCTGAACCTGGCACAAGGCAAGTTCGGACGCTTTGATGAAAGCAATGTGCGCTGGCTGTCTGCTGTGGGCACCAGCTACGGCGCGCTCGCTGTGAAAAAAGACTCGCCCTACAAGAATCTCGACGATCTCGTTCAAGCACTGAAAAAAGATCCGGGCAGTGTGGTGATTGGCTCCGGCGGCACAGTGGGTAGCCAGGACTGGATGCAGACGGCGCTGGTCGCCAAAGCGGCAGGCATCAACCCGCGTGACTTGCGTTACGTCGCGCTGGAAGGCGGCGGCGAAATCGCCACGGCCTTGCTGGGCGGCCATATCCAGGTCGGCAGCACCGATATTTCCGACTCCATGCCTCACATCCAGAGCGGTGACATGCGCCTGCTGGCGGTCTTCGCCGATGAACGTCTTGACGACCCGCAGATGAAAGACATCCCGACCGCCAAGGAACAAGGCTACGACATCGTCTGGCCGGTGGTGCGCGGCTTCTACCTGGGGCCAAAAGTCAGCGATGAAGACTATGCGTGGTGGAAAGACACCTTCGACAAACTGCTGGTGTCCGAAGACTTCGCCACTTTGCGTGATCAGCGCGAACTGTTTCCGTTCTCGATGACCGGCCCGGAACTGGACGCCTATGTGAAGAAACAGGTGGCTGATTACAAAGTCCTGGCCAAGGAATTTGGCCTCGTTCAGTAACCGTCGCTGATCGCTGACTGTGCCCTTTACCGTGAGGGCACAGCCCTGGAGTGAACCATGCTCTTACAACGTATTTTTGCCTCGGCGCTGCTCATTGTCTGCCTCTGTCTGGCGGCGATGGCCTGGCCTTATCAGGCGTCTTTTTCTTACGAGCCGGTCGGCCCGCGCGCCTTCCCGCTGTTGATGCTCGGCCTGATGAGCCTGGGTTTGATCTACATGATCTTTCGCCCCTCGCCGGTGGTGCACAGCGAAGACGACCCCCAACTGGATCGTGAAACCCTGATCAAGATCGGCCTGTGTGTGGTGCTGTTGCTGATTTTTGCCGGCACTTTCGAAACCCTCGGTTTTGTCCTCAGCGCCATCTTGGTCGGCATCCCGATGGCACGCCTGTATGGCGGCCGCTGGTTGCCGAGCATTGTGATCATCAGTTTGATGAGCGTCGGTCTTTATCTGCTGTTTGATAAAGCGATGGACGTTCCGCTGCCGCTTGGCCTGCTCGAAGTTCTGGAGAACTGATATGGATACTTTTAGCTATTTGGGCCAGGGCTTCGGCGTCGCGCTCAGCCCTTACAACCTGGTCACCGCTCTGTGCGGCACCTTGATCGGCACCGTGGTCGGCCTGCTGCCCGGCCTTGGCCCGATCAACGGCGTGGCCCTGCTCATCCCGATTGCCTTCGCCCTCGGCCTGCCGCCAGAGTCCGCGCTTATCTTGTTGGCTGCGGTGTACCTGGGCTGTGAATATGGCGGCCGTATCAGCTCGATTTTGCTGAACATCCCCGGCGAAGCATCGACTGTCATGACCACCCTTGACGGCTACCCAATGGCCCGTAAAGGCCTGGCCGGCGTGGCGTTGTCGCTCTCGGCCTGGAGCTCGTTCATTGGTGCATTCATTGCCACCTGCGGCATGGTGCTGTTTGCCCCGCTACTGGCCAAATGGGCGATTGCCTTCGGCCCGGCTGAATACTTTGTGCTCATGGTGTTCGCGATTGTCTGCCTCGGCGGTATGGCCGGCGACCGACCGCTCAAGACGTTTATCGCTGCACTGATCGGCCTGTTTCTGTCGTGCGTCGGGATCGATGCCAACAGCGGTGTGTACCGTTTCACCGGCGATAACATCCACCTGACTGACGGCATCCAGTTTGTCGTGCTGGTGCTCGGGCTGTTTTCCATCAGCGAGATTCTGCTATTGCTGGAGAAAACCCATCGCGGCCAGGAAGCCGTGAAAGCCACCGGCCGTATGCTGTTCAACTTCAAAGAAGCCTCCGCGGTGTTCGTGGTGAACATCCGCTGCGGTTTGCTGGGCTTCATCATGGGCGTGCTGCCGGGTGCCGGTGCAACCTTGGCGAGTGCGGTGGCCTACATGACGGAGAAACGTCTGGCCGGTGCCACAGGCACATTCGGACAAGGTGACTCACGTGGTCTGGCGGCCCCCGAAACCGCTATCGGCGCTTCGGCGTGCGGTGCCCTGGTCCCGATGCTGACACTGGGCGTACCGGGTTCCGGCACCACGGCGGTGATGATCGGCGCCTTGTCGCTGTACAACATCACCCCGGGCCCGCTGCTGTTTGAACAGCAACCGGACATTGTCTGGGGCCTCATCGCTTCGTTGTTTATCGCCAACATCATGCTGGTGATCCTCAACATTCCGATGATCCGCATCTTCACGCGTATTCTGGCCGTGCCTAACTGGGCACTGGTGCCGGTGATTGCCATCATCACGGCGATTGGCGTGTATGCCGTGCATGCAACCACCTTTGACTTGTTCCTGATGATCGCCATCGGCATCTTCGGCTATATCCTGCGCAAGCTCGACTTCCCGCTGTCGCCGGTCCTGCTGGGGTTCATCCTGGGCGGGCTGATGGAGCAGAACCTGCGTCGTGCGCTGTCGATTTCCAATGGTGCACTGGAGATCTTGTGGGCCAGCCCGATCACCATGAGCGTCTGGGGCCTGACCGCCGTGATGCTGCTGTTCCCTATCGTGCGTATCTGGCGCAAGCGCAGCGCCAAACGTCACACCACAGCCAATGCCTGAATCAGGCGTTAAAGGCTGCGAGTAACACCGCCAGTCGCCCTGACTGGCGTTTGCCTTAGGGCAATCAAGTAAAACACCTGGCGGGCGCCCTGCTCGCCAGGCAACCCGTGAATCGCCAACTTGTGTGCAATCGGCTTAAACGCCCTTGCAGACCCATGTATAAACACTCAACTTGCGTGTAGGAATATTCCATTACTGTCATGGACATTCCTACAACCTTGCCACGTTGTTGAGCCGTCATCAGGACGATTATTTTTAGCACATCAAGAATGATCTTCTCGTCCGGCACACTCCTCAATGCAAGGGCAACATATGAAAAAGCGCAGCTTTTCCAGGCGACCTCTCTCGCTGGATACACCCTCTACATCGCCTGATTTCATATCCTCTCTGACGCCAAAGGAACATGAAGTCCTTAGTTGGTGTGCCCAAGGAAAAACCAGTGCCGAGGTGGCGCTCATTCTGAACAGATCAGAAACAACCATAAATTTTCATATCGCCAATGTACGAATGAAATTCGGCGTCACGTCGCGTCACGCCGCCGTCATCAAAGCCATTAAGCTCGGCATGCCCCTGCTACCTTAACGAGCAATAAAAAGGCGTGCCAAGGACTATAAGCATGAGCCTATCAACAGCGTCTCTCTCAATGTCTGAGTGCATCAGCGATGATGCGTTTTGGCCTCCCGTCAACTTGACATCGCTCAGGAAGGCCCTGTCCTTGAGCTCAAGTATCAGTGAAGGTCGACTTAGAACAGCAGCGCACGGTGCAACTGCCACCGTCAATAAAGCACTGACCGTGTGGCAGCAGCATGTTCGGCAACAAGGTTATGGGTATTTAGAAGAGGTCCCCGCCCCCACTATCAACAACTGTTCCGTGTTGGTGGCCCACTACCTCAACGCTGTAGAAGCCACCGCAGCCATTGAGCTTTATCAGTATCTTAAAATTGCAAAGTGCGGACGCCGCTGTTCTCTGGATGAGCCGCCCGCCCTCCATTTGTTCACGCATGAGTACCGACATCATGACGAATGAAATGATTAGTTTTGCTTCGTACTGGTATCTGGAAACAGGGCTTCCGATTATCGCGATGATCGACCGTGATGCCGTGTTTGGGGCCTCTCTGGGGGCGTGGGTGGTCACCAGTGCACGCAGGTCTCTCAAGGGCTGGCAACACGTAGGCTCCTTTCTGCTGAGCGCCAGCGTCGGTTATTTGTTCACCCCTGTCGCCCTGCCATATTTAAACGGTTTATCCGTGGGCGTCACGGCATTTATTTGCGCACTGATAGTCATACCTATCAGCATAAAACTCATGATTTGGGTCAATACTGCAGATATTGCCGATGTCCTGCGACGTTTCAAAGGCCCAAAATAAACTAACGGCGAGCGGCATCATACTCAAGACGGGCTGACAGTTCTTCAACTTGACGAAGTAACAGATAAAGCTGTTGTTTTTCTTCGGCCACTTTATACACAACGCGTTGATCGGAGCGTTTTAATGCTCGAAACATCAATACCATTTTTCGCTCATGTTCCGACAGCCTGCCCACGGATTCAACCACCGTCGCCGGCGACTGCAACAACATTGGACCCTGACCACCAAACAGCCAGTCAAGCGAGACACCATGTGCGCTGGCAAGTTCCATACACACCGAGTAAGGAATGCGACCACGGCCTTTCCAGCTACTGAGCGTTTGCGGACTTACTCCCAGCACCTCAGAAAGCCCGGAGTCTGTTTTAACGCGAGTTATTTTTTTCAACCGTCCAAGTATTTCAATAGATTTACTGCTACTCAATTTGAATTTTTCCAATTTGACATTGTTGTGTTTTTTGGCAGAATTTACGCGTATTGAGTATTTTTTAGTTATAGATATGTAACATTTCCCATCAAAACAAAAGACTACTGAAACAGCCGATTAGGAAAAAACAAAGATATAAAGAAAACCTGAAAAAAAGATTACCTATCCGAAGTCATAATTCTTACAAGAACAGTTAAAAAGGATTACTCATCATCAAAAAACTGACTAACCCCGACATAAGGTGTCAGCCTGCATGATCAACGGATTGATCTTTCTTTGAAATTAACGTGCTTATTCAAACGAGCACACAACAATAGTTCAATTGGAGTCAGTCATGAGCACCTATAAAATGGTTTGTCCGCATTGCTTAAGCAGAATGCGTATTCGCACCAGCGAAGGTCGACATATCTTCTTACGCGTCGCTTATTTGCAATGCACAACCGAAGCCTGCGGCTGGTCAGTCAGGGCAGAATTTGAAATGACCCATGAGCTGTCTCCCAGTGGTATGCCGAACCCGGACGTGCGCCTGCCGGGTGTCAATCAGGAGTTGCGCCAAGCGGCGCTACCCTCCGAAAAAATGACTGCCGAGGGCGCCCGCGCATGACTCTTATTTATTCGAAAAGCGAAGACCACCCCTACCTTCAGCAAGCTGCGCTGGTGTTCTTGCAGCGTTATCAGGCCCAGCACCCCCGTCACGATCAGGTGCTTTTTTGCAAGGCGGTCCGGTATTTGGTCACAACGTTTGAATTAAGCACAGCGCTTGCGGAAAAGCTGGTCAGTCATGCCTATGGCGATTTAAAAACCATTCATGAACGACGACGTCTGGACGTCAGTGCCAGCAGCGATACGCTCGCTGTGATTACCGACCCGGCCAACGGCATGACTTGGGCTGTGCCTGTCGCAGCAATAGTCGGCAGAGTGATTGAGGCGCCCGATAACTGTCGCTTGCGCCTGGTCTGACCTGGATAGGCCCAGATCATTGCACCTCAGCACACCAGGCGTCTTACCTGGTGTGCCAACGGCGTATGAGTCCGGATCAAACAGGCGGTAACTTCCAGTCGATCGGGGTCAGGCCATTTTGCTCGAGAAACTTGTTGGTACGGCTGAAATGCCCATTGCCGATAAAACCACGGTAAGCCGACAACGGCGAGGGGTGTACCGAGGTCAGCACCAGATGTTTAGTCGCATCGATCAGCTTTTGCTTGCTCTGCGCATGAGCGCCCCAAAGCAAAAAGACCAGATGAGGTTGCTGCTCACTGACGACTTGAATAATGCGATCGGTAAAACGTTCCCAGCCTTTTTTGGCATGTGAGGCAGCAATCCCCCGCTCCACGGTCATCGTCGTGTTAAGCAGCAACACGCCCTGATCCGCCCAGGACTGCAAACAGCCGTGAGGCGCGATATCAATATTCAAGTCACGCTTGAGTTCTTTATAGATATTGACCAGCGATGGCGGCACTGCGATACCCGGCTGAACCGAGAAACACAAACCATGAGCCTGGCCAGGCCCGTGATAGGGGTCTTGCCCCAGAATGACCACTTTGATGTTGTTCAGCGGCGTTGAGTTCAGCGCATTGAAAATCAACGGCCCTGGCGGGTAGATTTCTTTTCCGGCGGCATGTTCCTGGCGCAAAAACTCGCGCAACTCACCCATGTAGGGTTCATCGAACTCCTCACGCAAAGCCTGCTTCCAGGCAGCTTCAAGTTTTATACGATCATCCGACGTCATGGCTATACCCTTGAAAACAATGCCGCGGACACTAGAAAAGCTCGCTCCCATTGTCAATTGATCAATACCCGTAGCGCAGACTGACGATACGCACGCCAGCCTGCGACGCAGAGATTAGTCGCGTTACGTGCTCTGTGGTTTATCGGCCTCCCCAGCCTCGGCCGTACCCTCCCCCATAACCATAGTGATACCCGGGCCCAGGGCCCCAGTAGTGTGGCGACGGGGCGTAGTAAGGGTGCGGGTAGACGTAATAAGGCCGGTAAACGCCGTAGTAATAAGGTGCTGGCACCGTATAAACATCAGAGCGATAAACGCTGTAACCCGAGTTATAAGGCACACACGCAGACACAGCCAAACCCAATACAACAATAGTGAGTAGACGTCGGAACATGGCGGCCTCCTGGACCGCGAAAGGGCACGATCCAGCGGCGCTGGACGGCGCCAAACAGCAATGCTGCCTGACGATTTATATGACCGCAAAAAGCAGACTCAGTGCCATGCAACACTCACCCTCAGACCAGTGGCCAGGCCCGTACGCGACAAGATGTTTAGCGCAGCGCCAGGGCACAAGGCATACACTGACGCCACAGATGCCAGCCACTCCACGGACACCCGACATGACAGCTCCCGACCTCTGCCCCGCCTGTGGTGCGCGTAATGACTGCTCTATGGCCAGTGCACAGACCGAGCATCTGCCCTGCTGGTGTTACAGCGTCAGCATTGATCCTGAGATCTTGCGGGCTTTGGCGCCCGAGCAACGCAACAGCGCATGCCTGTGCTCCCGCTGCGCCGATGTACTCAACCAATTACCCTCGGCGCCCCCAGAACACCTCGCGTAAGATGCAGGCCTGTATTTCTTGTGATTGATCGCTATGCGCGTAGACCGTTTTCTGAGCAACCTGCCCCAGTTCAACCGCCAACAGGCTCGCTTGTTGCTGATTGAAAAGCGCGTTCGGGTTGATGGCCAGATCGTCTCTGACCCGCACCATGACATTCGCGAGTTCAGCCGGGTTGAGCTCGATGAACACGTGTTGCAAGCCGGCAAACCCGCGCGTTATTTCATGCTGCACAAACCGCCAGGCTGCGTCAGCGCCACCCAGGACCCGGAGCACCCGACCGTGCTGGATCTGCTGAACGAAACCGACAAGCACGACCTGCACATCGCGGGTCGACTGGACTTCAACACCAGCGGCTTGATGCTCATCACCAATGACGGTCATTGGTCTCGCCACCTGACGCAACCGCAAACCAAACTGCCCAAGGTGTACTACGTCGAGACTGAACAAGAGATCACTGACGGTTACATCACCCGGTTCGAACAGGGCGTGTATTTTGCCTACGAAGACCTGACCACCTTGCCTGCCATACTTGAACTGCTCGGCCCACGCTCGGCGCGCTTAAGCATTGTTGAAGGTCGCTATCATCAGGTTAAGCGCATGTTTGGCTACTTCGACAATAAGGTCTTACGCCTGCACCGTGAAAGCATTGGCCCGCTGATGCTCGACAGCCGACTCGCCCCGGGCGAATACCGTGCGTTGACGTCAGAGGAAATCCAGCAGTGCTGCCCCGCGATGCAACCGCTGTAGGAGCGAGCTTGCCTCGCGATCTGTTGATCGTTGAAAAGATCGCGAGACAAGCTCGCTCCTACAGATGTGAACTGCGCTTAAGGCCACGCCTGCCTGTCACAATCGCGGCGCATTATCAGTCTGACAGACGCTCGATTCACTGGAGTCAGACCCATGATGAAGCCCGAAATCGCTGTGCTCGACATTCAGGGACAGTATCGAATTCACACTGAGTTCTACCGCTCTGATACCGCGCAAAACACTATCATTCTGGTCAACGGGTCGATGTCCACAACAGCATCGTTCGCCCAAACCGTCAAAAACCTGCACCCGCACCTCAACGTCGTCCTTTACGATCAGCCCTACGCAGGCCAGTCAAAACCTCACAACCGGCATCTGAACCCTCTGACCCAAGAACTGGAAGCCGACGTGCTTCTGGAGTTGATTGAGCACTTCGACGCCCAGTACGTGCTGTCATTCTCATGGGGAGGCACCGCCGCGCTGACCGCCCTGGCCAGCTCACCCCGGCGTATCGAAAAAGCCGTCATCAGCTCATTTTCGCCCCTCATCAATGCCCCCATGCGCAACTACCTGGAGCGCGGCCGCCGCTGCCTGGCAGACTGTAACCGCACGCAGGTCGGCAATCTGGTCAACGACACCCTGGGCAAGCACCTGCCTTCCCTGTTCAAGCGCTTCAACTACCGGCACGTCAGCACCTTGGCCGAACACGAATACGCGCAGATGCACTTTCATATCAACCAGGTGCTGAGCGGCGACCCTCAGTGCTATCTCAAGGCCACACAACGCATTGAAATACCGGTGTTGTTCATCAATGGTGAATGGGACGAATACACCGCCGCCAATGACGCACGGCAATTCGCACACGCGATCCGCGACAGCCAATTTGTCAGCGTGGAAAACACCGGACACTTTCTGGACATGGAACACAAACAGGCCAGCCACATCAGCAAGATTGCCTTGCTCGACTTTTTAAAACCGCCAGCGCCTGTCATCACAAGGCCCGCACAGCGATTGTCGGTAGCGCTGTGACGGCGCTTAAAACACGAAAAGGTTTAACCAACGCCCTGAAATGCACATTTCAAGAATAAAAAACTTCTCATCAAGGCCGACTTCTGGTACAAAGTTAGCCGCTTTGAGCGGGTATAGTTTAGTGGCAAAACGAAAGCTTCCCAAGCTTTAGTTGAGGGTTCGATTCCCTCTACCCGCTCCAATTCTTCCAGGCTTCACCGGCTTCTCAGCCGCCTTTCATTGCCTCCGCCCAAGTGATTGACCTCTCTGCCTCAGCCCCCTAGACGCTGTTATTGGCGGTGCTGTCAACGTTTACTGCCTTACCAGCAGCTCCAGAATCACGAACCATGAGCTTTTCATGAGCCGCCACAATCACCGCAGTGCGCACGTCGTACATATGCTGTTCATCGAGCGAGCACAGCAAACTTTCCGACTTCATTTTCATCACCTTGAACGCTTTCTCGTTGGGACACGCTCCCGCCTTGCCTTCAATAAAGCCTGCTGGATATCTGTCGGCCAATATTAAAACCTCTTGATAGTGTTCAAACTCATCAAAGGTCGTAATTGAATGAAGCTCTCCAAAATAATAATGCTCCAATAACGCGTGATCAAAGTCGCCCTCCCACCAGCGTCGCACATCAATATCCAGCCAAGAGCTTAACAGCCGATGAGGCAGGACGGCCTCATCTAAACCTTTTACCTCATTGATTAACTCATTTCGCAGATCGCTACCATACGCATGGCATAGAACCGTGCATATCTCGATATTCGACTGCAAGTTTCCTTTTATTTTTTGACTGCTCGTATCGCTTATTGATTCAGCTTTCAGTAAGTCCTGCAGGGCTTCATAGTGCCTTATCCGATGCGCATAAATCACTGCCCGCATAGAGTAGGCAATTGATATCTCATGCTTTTCAAGAGCGTCTGTAAACGCATAGATAGCGTGTGTGTACTTGCCTTCTGCAAACAACCTTTGCCCGGCTTCACACAGCTTTTGTGCTTCATCGTATCCCTGCACCAGTGAAGGCGTGCCATTTTTTAGTCGCTGATACTCTTTTTTAGCCAGGACAGTCGCGAAATCCGTAGCACCTACTATTTGTTCAACCCTGCTAAATTTGTATTTTTCAAAACTCGCGGCAACCGTCATCACGCAGGCCACTGTTTCTTTATTTCCAAACAGACGGTCTATCTGACTTTTGGTCAACCCTTCACTCACTGCTGCCTCATAAATGGCTGATTCAAAAACAACTTGCGCCGATTTATTAGCCATCCAACCAGGCTTTGGATAATGCCCTCGTTCTATTGAGTCACGCGCCTCTCTCATGGCATCGTCATATCTCTCTTTGGTTTTAGCTGCCACGCCTCTGAGATAGCCTCGAAGCATGGCGAAAACAATCAAAGCCACAATCGATAAACCGTAGGTAGGGATTGCAAAGAGAATCGCTAAAAAAGCCAAGAGCGTCATACATTAATCTCAATAGAAAAACATAAAGTCATGGGTTCCCCCCCACTGTTGCATATGAACCTTGCAAGGCTTGCGCTTCATCTGAAGGCGGTGCATTTCCAGGTCTAATCGTGACGGGTGAGCATTATCGACTCACAGAGCATACCGGCCAACTGCTATCAGTGGTAAAAAACAGTGCGCTCCTCCCATTGGCCCTGCAGCACTGCCCCCTGTTCCCCCCGCCAGTTAACCCAAGCGCTATATTGTTAAACATATAGCGACCAACCTCCCGCGCTCGCTACCCCCGAATAAAAACAAGGGACACCCCCGTCATGCTTTTACGCCAACTGACCTATCTGGTAACGCTGTCCCAAGAACAGCATTTCGGCCGCGCCGCTGAGAAATGCAACGTGTCACAGCCCACGCTTTCTGAAGCCATCCGCACGCTGGAACAAGACTTGGGGATTTCAGTGGTACAGCGCAGTCGCCGTTTCGAGGGGTTTACTGCGGACGGTGAGAAGGTGCTGGTGTGGGCCCGGCGCATCCTTGCAGACTGCGGGGCATTGCGTCAGGAGGCGAGCAACCGTGAGCTGGATCCGGCAGGCACGTTGCGCCTGGGGGCGATTCCCACAGTGCTGTCGATGGTGCCGCTGATGACCGACTCGTGCCTGAGTACGTATCCACGCATGGCCCACGAAATTTATACGCTTTCCACCTCGCAGATTCTGCAAGGTATCAGTAACTTTGAATTGGATATCGGCATGACTTACCTCTCTGACGGGAGGTTGCAGGCGTTTGAAACCTATCCCCTGTTTACCGAGCGGTATGTGCTGATAGCAAGGGATGACACTGGCCTGCGCGGCAAACCGGCCCTCACCTGGCGCGAGGTCGGCGAGCTGCCGCTGTGCCTGCTGACGCGCAATATGCAATGCCGCCAGGGCGTGGATGAAGCCTTTGCCACTGCCGGAGTGCAGGTGATACCGCGCGTTGAAACCGACTCGATGATGGTGCTGTATGGCCATGTCCGCTGTTCCGGGCTTTACAGTGTCGTGCCGCACAGTGTGTTGGCGCTGTCTGAAATGCGCCAAGAAATCACCGCAATCCCTATCGTGCCGCAATTGCACAGGGAGATCGGCCTGGTGCTGCTGCAGCGTGATCCTCAGCCCTTGCTGCTGGCGTCGGCGCTCAGTCTGTTTACCTCTCTCGACCTGCAAAGCCGTGTAGACGCCTTCCTGACGTGTTGATCGGTTTATCTGATTTATAGATCGGAACAAGCGATTGGCCTTTGACAGCCCCTTCCCTGAGGATCCTCAACGAGCAGCAAGAACTGCTCGGGCGAGGGCTCAGAAAAGCCGCTCGTCAATTCCAATAACAGGAGGCTCCAATGGCGAAGATCATTTGCGTACTTTACGACGACCCTGTCACCGGCCAACCCACGACCTACGCCCGCGATGGATTGCCCCATCTGGATCGATACCCCGACGGCCAAACCCTGCCCACTCCCAAGGCCATCGATTTTGTACCGGGCACGCTGTTGGGCAGTGTTTCGGGTGAACTGGGGCTGCGTAAATACCTGGAGTCCAATGGCCACGAGCTGATCGTCACGTCGAGCAAAGATGGCGCCGACAGCGTCCTCGACCGCGAATTGCATGACGCCGAAATCGTTATCTCGCAACCGTTCTGGCCGGCTTACATGACCGCTGAACGCATGGACAAAGCGCCCAAACTAAAGCTGATTTTGACCGCCGGGATCGGCTCGGACCACACCGACCTGCAGGCTGCAATCGAGCGCAACATCACCGTGGCAGAAGTCACCTACTGCAACAGCAACAGCGTTGCCGAGCACGTGGTCATGACCACCCTCGCCCTGGTGCGCAACTACCTGCCGTCCCACCAATGGGTGCTCAAAGGCGGCTGGAATATCGCCGACTGCGTCGAGCGCTCCTACGATGTCGAAGGCATGCATGTCGGCACTGTCGCCGCCGGGCGTATTGGTCTGCGAGTGCTGCGCTTGCTCAAGCCGTTCGACATGCACCTGCACTACATGGATCGCCATCGCCTGCCTGAAACGATCGAGAAAGAGCTGAACCTCACGTATCACTCCACGCTGGAAAGCCTCACCAAAGTCTGCGATGTAGTCACGCTGAACTGCCCGCTGCACCCTGAAACCGAGCACATGATCAACGCCGAGTCGCTGAAGAAATTCAAGCGCGGCGCTTACCTGATCAACACCGCCCGGGGCAAGCTGTGTGATCGCGACGCAGTGGCCGAGGCATTGCGAAGCGGGCAACTGGCGGGCTATGGCGGCGACGTCTGGTTCCCGCAACCGGCACCGGCCGACCATCCATGGCGCAGCATGCCGCACCACGGGATGACCCCGCATATCTCCGGCACCAGCCTGTCGGCACAAACGCGCTATGCCGCGGGTACCCGTGAAATCCTCGAGTGCTACTTTGAAAATCGGCCGATCCGCGACGAGTACCTGATCGTCAAAGGCGGCAAGCTGGCGGGCGTAGGGGCGCATTCCTACAGCGCCGGTAACGCCACCAAGGGTTCGGAAGAAGCCGAACGCTTCAAGCAGTGATTGGCACATGACTCACACTCCGCCAGGCACCTCACCCAACGCGACACCCCCTGTGCGGGCTCGGGCCGGTCAGCTTTTGCTGGCCGGTTTCGGCGCATTCGTGGCTCTGAGCATTGTTGGCCTGCTGGCTGAACACAGTGAAGCCCCATGGATCATTGGCTCTTTCGGCGCCTCCTGCGTGCTGCTGTTCGGCTTTCCCAAAGGGCCGTTCTCCCAGGCACGCAATGTCATTGGTGGCCATGTGCTGTGCTCGTGCATCGGGCTGGTGTGTTTGTACCTGCTGGGCCCCGGCGCCTTTCCCATGGCACTGGCGTGCGCACTCGCACTCATGCTGATGGCGCTCAGTGGCACCCTGCATCCACCGGCAGGCGGCAACCCCATCCTCGTGTTCATGCTTGACCCGGGCTGGACGTTTGCCGTGATGCCAACGCTGGTAGGTGCCGTCCTGATCACCCTCGTCGCGTGGCTGTACTGGAAAGCCGTCGAGGCGTTGGGCAAGGCGCTGTTGTAACGGGATTGGCAAAAAAACGGTAGCGCGTTTGTCTCGCGATCATTTAAAGATCAAAAGATCGCGAGGCAAGCTCGCTCCTACAACTGGGTTTACAACACGCTCTCACGCAGTTGCGGGAAGACCTTTGACACCTTGTTCAGCAGGTAGTCGCCATATTCCCCGTTGAAGGCGTGCACGTTGGCCTGGTCCCAGCGTTGGGCGCTGTCGTCTTGCTGTTCAACCGCAGGCAAGCCTGCAATTGGCTGGACCCGGGCGCGGTAGTTGGGGTCGAAGAACAGCGGGAATGACAGGCGGTCCGAACCCGAGGTATTGCGCGCCACGCGATGCGGTGTCGAGCGATACAGGCCGCCGGTCATGCGGTCGAGCATGTCGCCGATGTTGCACAGAAACGCGCCGGGGATCGGTGTCGCCTCGATCCAGCCTTGCGGGGTGCGCACTTGCAGGCCGCCTATGCTGTCCTGATGAAGGATGGTCAGCAGTCCGTAGTCGGTGTGCTCGCCCACGCCCCACTGCACATCCAGCCCTTCTGGCACGGGTTGTGAGGGGTAGTTGAACAAGCGGAACAGTATCAGCGGATCGGCGGTGTAGCGGTCGTGAAAATACTGCGCGTCCAGCCCCAGGCTCAGGGCGACGCCTTCGAGCAGTCGATGCCCAAGCTGAGTCACCGCCTCCATGTAGGCAAGAATGGTCTCGCGAAATCCAATGACATCCGGGAACAGGTTCGCACCATGCACCGGGGTTTTGGCCACGACTTCGGGCGCCGTGTCGTCCAGTTCAGTGCCCAGGTACAGGCCCTCTTTCCAGTCAGGCCGGTTTGAGGTCAGTTCGCCGCCCAGCGGAAAGTAACCCCGCCAGGCACGTCCGCCGAGTTCCATGCGCCAGCGCAGTTTGGTGGCTTCGTCCAACGCAAAGAACTCATGGCTCAAGGCTTCAAGGCGCTGTACCAGTGCCGGGTCAATGCCATGCCCGACGACATAGAAAAACCCCTGTTCGCGGCAGGCGCGGCTGATCTGCTCGGCGACTTCACTGCGCCCGCTTGCAGTGAACAATGGCGCCACATCAATGATGGGTAACTCTCGGATCGCAGTGCTCATGACCACTCAGCCCTCAAACGGCAGACGAAAAAGGTGTACGGATATCCGCCAAAAATTTCTGCGTGCGCGGATGTTCCGGGTTCTGGAAAAAGCTTTCGGCAGGCGCTCGTTCGAGTACCCGGCCCTGATCCATAAATAAAACCCGGTCGGCCACTTCACGAGCGAAGCCCATCTCGTGGGTCACCACGACCATGGTCATGCCATCGCGGGCCAAGTCGCGCATCACCAGCAACACTTCACCGACCATCTCCGGGTCGAGTGCACTGGTGGGCTCGTCAAACAGCATCAGCGGTGGGCGCATCGCCAGCGCCCGGGCAATGGCCACGCGTTGCTGCTGACCACCGGACAAATTGATCGGAAAGGCGCTTGCCTTGTGCGCAAGGCCCACACGGTCGAGTAACGCCATGGCTTCTTTTTCAGCGTCTGCCCGGCTCAGGCCGCGCAGACGAATCGGCGCCAGCGTGCAGTTTTCCAGCACGGTGAGGTGCGGGAACAGGTTGAACTGCTGAAACACAAAGCCGATGTGTGAGCGGAACTGGTTAAGGTCCAGGTCCTTGGCGTGGATGTCCTGGCCATCTATCAGAATGCGCCCGGACTTGATCGGCTCCAGGCGATTGAGGGTGCGGATCAAGGTCGATTTGCCCGACCCCGACGGCCCGCAAATCACCACCACTTCACCCTTGGCAATGTGCTCATCGACATCCACCAGTGCCTGATAGGTGCCGTACCACTTGTTAACTTTTTCCAGGCGAATCATCAGGTCACCTTGCTGTTGTCAGTTAAGGAAACACGTTGCGTCTGACGCCGCTCCAGCCAGAAGGCGAAACGTGACAGGCCAAAGCACAATACAAAATACGTGAGCCCCAGAATCAGGTAGACCTGAGCCGGCATGGTGAACACTTGGGTGTTGATCTGCGAGGCGATAAAGGAGATTTCCGTGAGGCCAATGATGTAGCCCAATGAGGTTTCCTTGATCGTCGAGACAAACTGGTTAACCAACGACGGCAGCATGGTGCGCAGCGCCTGTGGCAGGACCACCCAGCGCATCGTGCGCCAGTAGCCGAACCCCAGCGAACGCGATGCTTCCACCTGCCCGCGGTCCAAACCCTGCACCCCGGCGCGAACGATCTCGGACAGGTACGCTGCGTCGAAGATCACCAGTGCAATCAACATGGTGGTGAATTGGTCGGTCTTGAAGCCGGTGAGGCTGGGCAGAAAAAAATACGCCCAGAAAATCACCATCAATAACGGGGTGCCGCGCACCACAAACACCAACGCCGTGACCGGCCAACGCAGCCAGCGCCACGGACTGAGCCGCGCCAGGCCGAACAGCACACCCAGCGGCATGGCCAAGACCAGCGCGGCAGACGCCAGGATCAAGGTCAGCGCCAGCCCGCCAAGCGGCCCGTTGGGGTATTGACCGACCAGGAAGTACACCCAGTACGAATCGATCAACTCTAATGTGGTCATCGTGATTTCGCCTGCACGTAGCGGTGTTGATACCACGCCGCAGCACCGGTAATCAGTAGCGACACGCTGAGATAGGCCGATGTGGCAAAGGCAAAGGATTCAAGGCTGCGGAATGTAGCGGTTTCAACCTGCCCGGCCTGATACATCAACTCGGCCACACCGACCACCGTGGCGATGCTGGTGTTTTTCCACAGATTGAGGGTTTGCGAGATCAGCGGCGCAACGGTCACCCGCAAGGCTTGCGGCAAGACCACCAGGCGCATGCTCGCAAGGTAACCAAAGCCCAGGGCACGCCCGGCTTCCAGTTGCACAGTGGGGATCGCACGGATACCGCTGCGAATGTCTTCGCTCATAAAGGCTGCGGTGTACAACGTCAGCGCGACGATGGCGCTAATGGCCTCTATGTTGCCGGCGTAGAGCCACTCGCGAAAGGACTCGGGCAAAAACTCGGGCGCCGCGAAATACCAGAACAGCATGTGCGCCAGCAGCGGAATATTGCGGATGGACTCGACGTAGGCAAAACCCAGCCATTGCAGCGGCCGCACAGGTGACAGACGCAGCAAGGCAATGAACAGGGCCAACGGAAGTGCGCACACTAACGTGACACAGGCGAGCTTGATGGACAGCATCAAGCCACTGAGCAGCATGTCGTGGTATTGACCGCTCAGGAGTAACGAATAATCAAAATCCAGCATCTCGCGCAAAACTCTTGGAGACCGGCCGGCCATTCATTGGCGTTGCCTGGGGTTACCAGACCAGCAATGTCATGACCGGCCCGCCTAATGGCAGCGGTTACTCAACCTGATCGGAGTCGATCTTGAAATGGCGCTCGGCCTGGTTCGATTTGGTGCCCGGGCCGTACCATTTCAGGTACAGCTTCTCGGCTTCGCCCGAGCTTTCAAGACGCGCGAGAGTCTTGTCGACGGCCACTTTCAAGTCGCCGCTGTCTTTGGGCAATGCCAGCGCCAGCGCTTCGGTGCTGAGGTTTTCAGGGAGGATTGCGTAGCCTTTGGCGCCTGCACCGATCTTCGCAAAATCGTTGGTCAGGGCCGACTCATCATCGACAAACGCTTTGCCTTTACCTTGCTGCAACGCCAGCAGTGCTTGTTGCGAAGTGTCGAAGGTCACGACTTTAGCGGTCGGCAACGCTTTGAGGATGTTGGGTTCCTGAGTACCGCCTTTGACGGTGAGGATTTTTTCCCCGGCCAGTTGATCAAGCGCCGTCACGCCGCTGGATTTCTTCACCATGGCTTTTTGCCCGGTGATCAACACTGAATACGAGAAATCGACCAGCGCCTCACGTTCTTTGTTGTGGGTCAGCGAAGCGGCCAGCAGATCGACGCGGCCCTGTTGCAACTCTGGAATTCGCGCGGCTACGGCGATCTGTTTGTAGACCGGCTTGACGCCCAGGTCCTTGGCAATTTCATTGCCCAGATCAATCTCGTAACCAATGATCTGGCGGGTCTTGGGGTCAACAAAACTGTTGGGCTCATCAGTACCCAAGGTACCGATCACAATCTCACCCTTGTTTTTGATGGCGGCGACATCGGCAAAAGCGCCTGCGCTCACGAGAGACAAAGCAACTGCAACGGCCGAACTCAGAAGGCTAATTCTCATCTCAGGATCTCAGAAGAAAAACTTAAGAACGTGACCCCGCCACTGATCAGCAGTGCAGGCCATTAGCCTTGAAGTCTAACAACCCGAACCATTGGTAATAAAAGAACTATTTAATATATCTATATCGCATTAATGATTGTCGGACAGCTGTGACGAGCGCCATTCCTCCCTGTGGGAGCGGGCTTGCTCGCGATGCAAGCGACTCGGTCTATCTGTTACACCTTGTCGATCCAATCGCGAGCAAGCCCGCTCCCACAGAGTACAGACGCTTTAATTCCCCTTCATCGCCGCCGTCAGCTTGTCGACGTTGTAGCGGAACATTTGCGCATACGTCGGCGCCGGGCCATCGGCAGGTGACAACGATTCAACGTAAAGCTCGCCACCCGGTTGCGCGCCGCTGGCATCAGCGATCTGCTTGACCAGCCGCGGGTCGCTGGAGTTTTCGAAGAAGTAGGTGCTGACGTGTTCTTGCTTGATCTGTTTGATCAGCTTGGCCACGTCCGAAGCCGACGCTTCAGTCTCGGTCGAAAAGCCCAGCGGCGACAGGAAAGTCACGCCGTAAGCATCGCCGAAGTAACCAAACGCATCGTGCGAGGTCAGGACCTTGCGTTTGTCACTGGGGATTGCCTGGATCTGCGCGCGGGCATAAGCATCCAGTTGCTCCAACTGCTGGATGTACTGATCGCCTTTGGCCTGATAATCGCTGGCATTGGCCGGGTCAGCCTTTTGCAAAGCGCTGATGATATTGCGCACATACACCACACCGTTCGCCGCACTGTTCCAGGCATGCGGGTCGGTGATGCGCTTGCCGTCTTCTTCCATGCTGCGGGTCTTGATGCCATTGGACAGCACCACCGGCTGGCCCTGGTAACCCGAGGCTTTGATCAAGCGGTCAAGCCAGCCTTCCAGGTGCAGACCGCTGACAAACACCAGATTGGCCCGCTTCAACGCCTGCGCGTCATTGGGCGTTGGCTCGTAGGCATGCGGATCGCCGTTAGGGCCGATCAACGAGGTCACGTGCACATGGTCACCGCCCACGTTCTGCACCATGTCAGCGATCACGGTGAATGAAGCCACCGCTTCGATGGGTTTTGCCTGGGCAAGACCGGCCATACTCGACAATGCAAAAACAGCAGCCAGCAGCATTTTTGGCTTCATGCGAATCCCCTTTGGGTGAGTGTCGGAAATCAGTGGGTGAGATGCGTTTTCGGGAGCAAGCGACGGACAATTCCACTGCGACCAAACAGCAGCGAAATCACGTAGAAAGCACTGGCGGTCAGCACAATCGCCGGGCCGGAGGCGACGCCGGCATGAAACGAAACAATCAGACCAATAAAGCCCGAGAGCGTGGCGACCACGGTCGAAATGATCATCAGCGCGCTCAATGACGTTGCCCAGAACCGCGACACGGTGGCCGGGATGATCATCATGCCCACCGCCATCAGCGTGCCCAGCGCTTGAAAACCGGCCACCAAATTGAGCACCACTAGAAGCAAAAACAGCACGTGATACAGCGAGCCTTTACCGCCCACGGCGCGCAGGAAGCCGGGGTCGAAACATTCCAGTATCAGCGGTCGATAAATCAGGGCGAGCACGATCAAGGTGAATGAGGCGATGCCGCCGACCATGAAAATGGCCTGGCTGTCGATGGCCAAAATGGTGCCGAACAATACGTGCAGCAGGTCCACGCTGGAGCCATGCAACGAGACAATCAACACCCCGGCAGCCAGCGAAGTGAGGTAAAAACTCGCGAAGCTGGCGTCTTCACGCAAGGTCGTAAAGCGGCTGACCAACCCGGCCAGCAACGCCACCAACAGTCCAGCGATCAGCCCGCCAAAGCCCATGGCGGGCAATGACAAACCGGCAAACAAAAAGCCGACGGCCGCACCGGGCAATACCGCGTGGCTCATCGCATCACCGACCAGGCTCATGCGTCGCAACATCAACAACACACCCACCGGACCGGAGCCGATACCCAGCGCCAGACAAGCCACCAAGGCGCGGCGCATAAAGCCAAATTCAACAAACGGTTGCACGACCATCTGATACAGCATCATGAGGGCTGCTCCTCGTTCATATCGCAGGGCGTGGCATCGTCACTCCAGTATTCGGCCATGTTGCGCGCCCGGCGCAAATTGTCGGCGTGCAACACGGTCGCGGTGTCGCCCCAGGCAATCGCCTCGCGCGCCATCAGCAGCGTATTGGGGAAATGTTTGCGCACCTGTTCGATGTCATGCAGCACCGCGATCACGGTGCGGCTCTGACCGTGCCAGTCGCGGATCAGTTTGAGCAGGTCTTGAGTGGTGCGGGCATCAATGGCGGTAAAGGGTTCGTCCAGCAAAATCACCGAGGCGTTCTGCATCAACAAGCGTGCAAACAGCACCCGCTGAAACTGTCCGGACGACAAAGAGCCGACACTGCGGTCTTCAAACCCTTCAAGCCCGACGGCAATCAACGCCTCCTGGGCCTGCCGGGCTTGCTCACGGCTGACGCCACGAAAGGCACCGATACTGCGCCATGCGCCCATCAGCACCGTGTCGACAACATTCAGGGGGAAGCTGCGATCGATCTCGGCCGCCTGCGGCAAATAACCGAGATTACGCAACGCCAGATTGCCGCGATCGACCCGCCCGGCGGCGGGCTTTAGCGTGCCGGCAATGGTTTTGATCAGCGTCGATTTGCCGGCACCGTTAGGGCCGACAATCGCCGTCAGGCTGCCTGCATCGAAGCAACCGCTAATGTGATGCACCGCCGGTCGGCGCTCATAGGTGACGGTCAGGTCATCCAGGCTAATGCTCGCTGCACTCATGGAATCGCCACCGCCCAGGCGATGCCCAGCCACAACACCACCAACACACACAACGAGGTTAACAGTCGCTTACCCGCAGACTGGGCCAGCGCAGAACTGACAATGCCTGCAACAAGGGGGGATCGGGGAGTCTTCACGCGGGTCGCTCGGAATATAATGTAATGATATTACATCCCGATAAAGCGATATGGATAGTGAAACTATGCTGCCGAGCAGCGAATGGCTCAGGTGCTCTGTTTTTTTTAAAGATTAAAAGATCGCGAGGCGAGCTCGCTCCTACGGTGTAACGGGTGAGTTATCGGCTGCTTTTTTTCACGCTGTACATGGCCGTGTCGGCCTGGTGCAGCAGTTGCCGGGCATCGTCGCCGTGTTCGGGGTAAACGGCGATGCCGATGCTGGGGAGGGTGTTAAGTGTCTGCCCTTCGATCAAGAGGGGCTGGCTCAACGCAGTGCGGATGTTCTCGGCGACGATCAACCCGTCTTCTGGCCGTTTAAGGTTTTCGAGCACCACTACAAACTCGTCGCCACTCATTCTGGCCACGGTGTCGCTTTCGCGCACACAGGCTTTTAAGCGCAGCGCCACGTGTTGCAGCAACACATCGCCAACGCCATGCCCATAGCTGTCATTGATACGTTTGAAGTCATCCAGGTCGACGTACAACACTCCCAGATACTGCTGCTCGCGTTTGGCCCGGGCCAGCGCGCTGTTTAGACGTTCGTACAGAAACTCGCGATTGGGCAAGCCGGTCAGTGCGTCGTGCTGCGCCAGGAACTGCAGGTGAGCGTGAAGCTTTTTGCGTTCAATGGCCGCCGCAATCTGGGCGGATACGAACTGCAGTAGATCTTTGTGCGCCTCGGTATAGGGTTCACAGCCCCATGAACTCTTGACCAGCACCGCGCCGATGATCCCGTTTTGCGCCACCAACGGGGCACCCAGCCACGACGCAGAACCCTGCTCGGCGTGCAGCAGCGTCTGCTCACTGCAGATGACCTCCTGGCTCAGCCGCGTCACCTCGGCCAGCGGCCAATCACCGTGCTCTGCAACCCGATAAGGAAAACTCAAAAAACCATCCGGCTGATCACACAGTGCGACCGAAAAGTTTATCGCTGGCAGCCACTGACCGATCAACGCGTGTACGCGCTTGAATAATTCCAGCAAATCCCCTGCGGCATGCGCGGCTTCGGAGATGGCAAACAGTGCCAACTGACGGGACTCGGCCAGTTTGCGTTCGGTAATGTCACGGGCCACCGCGATGTGCAGTCGATAGTCTTCTGACCAGCGTGCAGACCACAAAATATGTATGACACTGCCGTCTTTGCGTAGATAACGGTTCTCGAAATTGGGCAGGGGGTCACCCTCCCTGACGCCATTGGCGGCCTGTAAGGTGCGCTCACGGTCAGCCGGATAAACAAGATCGAGAATGCAAAGGCCGATCAGTTCGTCCTGCTCATAGCCGAAAATACGCTCGCAGGCCGCACTGACATAAACAATGTGGTACTTGCGGTCCACCACACAGACCGCATCCAGCAACTGATCAATAAAACTGGCTTGAGACAGGTATCTTTTGATGTCCATAAGGCGCCCTATGCCTCGAAATTAAACGTGAACATCCCTGCCTATCCCTATGCATTGCCCCATGACTGCACTCCCGGCAGATCACTTTACTTGTTGCTGCCCACCAGCCCTGGCAAAGCATGCGCCAGCGCGCTGATGGCAAAGCCGATAAACATCACGCCACACAAGCGTGTGATCAGCAATTGATGACGCTGATACAGCGCGCGTACGTGACCCGCGCCGACGATGCCGATCAAGATCACATACGCCAGTGCGCCGCCGACAAAGCTCAGAGCAATGAGCCAGGGCAGCATGCTCCACGTGAGCAGTTCGGCCCGCCCGGACAGCAGCGCGGTGAAGGTCGCCACGGCCACCGGGTAAGCTTTGGGGTTGGTCAGGCCAAAGAAAATACCGTGGGCAAACGGCTTACGGGCCGGTCCCTCCTCGGCCACGCTACTGCGCTTGGCACGTACGGCGCGCAGGCCCAGCCAGAACAGGTAAAGGCCACTGATCAGGCCCAATACGTTGAATGCAGTGCTACCAAACTCCCGCGCGCCGACAATCGCAATCAGCGCCGTGCTGCACCAAATCACATCACCCAGCAAATGCCCGCACAGGAACCCGGCGCCCGCACGGCGCCCACGGGCAGCGCCAATGCCGAAAACAGCCAAAACACCCGGACCCGGAGTGATGCCATAGATAAAGCCCGACGCCAATACGGCCAGCCACAATGAAGAAGTCATGCACAACGCTCCAAAAAATTCAGACTTCACGCTCTCCAGTCGCCCGCGAAGTCGTTCGATTTTGCACGTTCTGCAACGTTATGTAACCGCGTGTTCAACAAAATGCCATGCTTTCTTCAAACAGCCCCGGCGTTCAGGCGGTAACCCTTAACGGCGGCGCCCCAAAAGGTTGACCACCACCCGGTCAACCCAGCCCCAGATACGCTGCTTGACCCGCCCCCACAATGGCCGGGACTGCCAGGCTTGCAAGGTGATCGGCAGGCTTTGCGCAAAGTCGCTCATAAAGCTGGCTGCCACTGCGTTGGTCAGCGTCGGGTCGATAGCTTCCAGGTTGGCCTCAAGGTTAAAACGTAGATTCCAGTGGTCAAAGTTGCACGAGCCAATGCTCACCCAGTCGTCGACCAGAACCATTTTCAGGTGCAGGAAGCACGGCTGATACTCAAATATCTGCACCCCGGACTTGAGCAACCGCGGGTAGTAACGATGCCCGGCGTAACGCACGGACGGGTGATCGGTGCGTGGGCCGGTCAATAGCAACCGCACATCGACCCCGCGATTGGCCGCACGACGCAGGGAGCGCCGCACGCTCCAGGTCGGTAAAAAATAAGGCGTGGCCAGCCAGATGCTGTGCTGGGCGCTGTTAATGGCCCGCACCAGCGATTGCAGAATGTCGCGGTGCTGATGGGCATCGGCATAGGCGACACGGCCCAGGCCTTCGCCCTGTCGAGGCGCCTTGGGCAATCGCGCGAGGCCAAAGTGGGTGGCAGGCTTCCAGGCTTTGCGGCTGATGTTGGCGCGCCATTGGCGCTCAAACAGCATCTGCCAGTCCTGCACCAGCGGCCCCTCAATTTGCGCCATCACCTCGTGCCAGTCGCACACGTTTTGTGCGGGCTGCCAGAATTCATCGGTAATGCCCGTCCCGCCCACCACCGCCAATTGCAGGTCCACCAGCAACAGCTTGCGGTGGTCGCGGTACAGATTATTCAACCCCCGGCGCCAGCTCAGCGGGTTGTAAAAGCGAAGCTCCACGCCGGCTGCCAGCAGCCTGAGGCGCAAGGCTTCGGTAAACGCCAGGCTGCCATAGGCATCGAACAGACAGCGCACCCGCACCTCACGCAACGCGGCGCGTTCCAGCGCCTGGACCATGACTTCAGCGCACTGCCCGGCCTCGACCAGATAAAACTCCAGATCAATGTGATCCTGCGCCTGCTCGATAGCCGCCAGCATCTGCGGGAAAAACTGCGGGCCATCGATCAGTAACTTGAATTTGTTGGCGCCGTGCCAAGGGAACACCGCGCCAGCCATCTTAGCGAGCCGTGAAAATCAGCACCGCGTTCACCGGTACTGAAAAGCTGATAGCCGACAAGCCGGCGGATTTACGCAAGGTTTCGAGTTCAGGCTGCAAGCCAAAATCTTCGGCCTGAAGCATCAACGGTTCGAGGGTTACGACCTGGAAGCGCTGCTCATCCAGCCGTGTCGCCAGCAACTCGGCCTCATAGGTGTGCTGCTTGCCACGCAGGCTCACCGTAACCGGCAAGCGCAATTCTACTTGAGCACCCGGCGCCAGCTCGTTGATGGGCTGCAGATTGATTTGCGCGGTGATTTGCGCTTCGGGGAAATGCTTGAAATCGAACAACTGGTCGCGCATGCGCTCATCGCGCAAAGGCACCGCGCTGTTGACCGAATCCATTTCAATCCGCAATTGCGCATGGCCCTTGCGGTCGACTTTGCCGTGCAAGACCAGAAAGCGGTGCTTGTTCGCGACATTGGTATTTTGCGTGGTGATAAATGAAAGTCGTGATGACTCACCGTCCAGGTACCAACTGGCCTGAGCCGACAGGCTCACCCCGAGGGTTAATAGCAACGCACCAGCGGCGGATAAAAACGTCTTGAACATAAAAACTCATCGGCAGGTAAACGGCCTCTAGTGTGAGTGCTTGAGCGCCGTCCGGGCATATTTTTTTACTCCGCTTTAGAGCACTCGTCCATCGCGCCAGTTCCTTGGCCGGTGGCTGTCATACAAGCATCACTCAATTGTCATGGTCATGACACTGGCGCTCCCTAGCCTGAGATTGCACACCTCAGTCGACAAGGCGGGCTTGATGCCTGCACGGAGATTCGCAATGGCCCAGATCGCCCGTATCCGCGACACCGCTCAAGAACGCCGACTGCAGGCTGAACGCTTGCTTGGCCCAGAGGCCTTGCGTGAGGCGCAAGCCTTGCGCTTCCGGGTTTTCAGTGGCGAGCTGAACGCCAAACTGAAAAGCGCCGACTGCGGCCTGGACATCGACGACTACGATGCACATTGCGAACACATCGGGGTTCGCGATCTCAACACCGGCCTGCTGGTGGCAACCACTCGCTTGCTGGACCACAGCGCAGCGCGAAACATCGGGCACTTTTACAGCGAAGAAGAATTCAGCCTTCACGGCCTGGCGCACCTGCAAGGCCCGATTCTTGAAATCGGCCGCACCTGTGTCGATCCGGCCTACCGCAATGGCGGCACCATCGCCGTGTTGTGGGGCGAGTTGGCTGAAGTCCTTAACCAGGGCGATTATCACTACCTGATGGGCTGCGCGAGCATCCCGATGCAAGACGGTGGCATTCAGGCCCAGGCGATCATGCAGCGTCTGCGCGAGCGTTACTTGTGCACTGAACATTTGCGCGCCGAACCGAAAAAACCGCTGCCCGCGCTGGATGTTCCGGCGAACGTCATCACCGAAATGCCCCCGTTGCTCAAAGCCTACATGCGCCTGGGTGCGAAGATTTGTGGTGAACCGTGCTGGGACGAAGACTTCCAGGTCGCTGACGTCTTTATCCTGCTCAAGCGCGACGAACTGTGCCCGCGCTATGCACGCCACTTCAAGGCAGCCATGTAATGAACCGTCTGCACCTGTATGGGCGAGTGGTTCGGGTGTTGGCGGTGGTCAGCCTGGGGCTGGGCATGGCGAGCGTTTTCGCCTTGCTGCAACGGTTACACCTCAACAGCGCCATGGATCGGCGCCAACGCTGGACACAGTTCTTCATGAAGCGGCTGAGCAATGCCCTTCCGTTTCACGTCACGGTGGTTGGCGAGCGACCCGCCACGCCGATGTTGTGGGTCAGTAATCATGTGTCGTGGACCGACATTGCCTTGCTCGGGCAACTGACGCCGCTGTCTTTTCTGTCCAAAGCCGAAGTGCGCAGTTGGCCTGTGGCAGGTTGGCTGGCGGACCAGGCCGGCAGCCTGTTTATCCGCAGAGGCGCAGGTGACAGCCAGACCATTCGCGAGCAAATGAGTCGTCATTTGCAGCAACAGCATCCGTTATTGATGTTCCCGGAAGGCACGACCACCGACGGGCGTTCAGTGCGTACCTTCCATGGCCGTTTGTTGTCTGCGGCGATAGACAGTGACGTGGCGTTGCAACCGGTGGCGATTCGTTATTTACGCAATGGCGAGAGCGACCCGATCGCACCGTTTATTGGCGATGACGACTTGCTCTCGCATTTACTGCGTTTGTTTGCTCACGAACAGGCACAGGTTGAGATACACCTGCTGGAGCCGATTTCGTGTGAGCAGCAAGAACGCGCGATGCTGGCGTTCAAGGCACAGGAAGCGATTCGCCAAGTGGTCAGCGGAGCACCGCAAGCCCGTCCGCAGACTGAGTGCGAGCCGGTCACCGCGGCTTAAATCCTCCTACAGGTTTTATGGCGTCTGGCTGAGCTTTTCGCGGGCGGCAAACGTCTGCAATTGCGGGTAGAAGGCGCTGAAGTCTTCGCTCAGCGGTTCGTACAAGGCGCGCAGGTCGCGCATGGCACCGCTCAGCTCTTGTGGGTGCGAAAGGCGGCGGGCGATGCCATTGAACACTTGTTCCAGCACGCCAAAGTCTCGATAAGACCCCAACCAGTCGTGCGCAGCCATGTGCGGGGCGATGCTGGCCAGACGCTTGGGCAACTGGGGTTGCGCAACCAGCAGCGCATAGAACGTTGAGGTGAAGCGCTCAAGCGGCCCTTCGGCGTATTGCGCCCAATCACGCGCCAGGCAATGGTCGAAGAAAACGTCCAGTACAATGCCCGCATAGCGCCGCCGGGTCTGGGTGAAACGCGACAACGACTGATCAACCAGCGGATGCGCGTCGGTGAAGACGTCGATGCTGCGGTGCAACTGGATCGCCGACTCTATTGCCGGGCTGTATTGGCCCTGCAGGCGCCCTTTCACGAAGTCGCCATAGAGACTACCGAGCAATTCTTCTGGCCGCTGGCCGCCAAGGTGCAGATGTGCGAGATAATTCATGCCGCGCAGTTTAGCACCGCGCTATTACGCACGACCAAAACATATCGTTATAACTCGATATACCGATTTGAGCTGACGTCAGATCAAATACATATTTGTATATCGCGATATTCCGATTTAAAGTTCGCCTCATCGCGATATAACGCTACACCTCATGAGCACTGCCACTATGCCGATCGACCTCGACGAAATAATAAAAGCGCTGGCACACCCAGTACGCCGAGAAATCATTCGCCTGCTTAAAAACCCGCAGGTCGAGTTTCCTGACCAGCATCACAGCACTGAGCACGGTGTGTGCGCAGGCCAGTTCGACCAACGCTTCGGGTTGTCGCAATCCACTGTTTCCGCCCACCTCGCCACTTTGCAGCGCGCTGGCTTGATCAGCAGCCAAAAAGTCGGCCAATGGCACTTTTTTAAACGCAATGAGGAAACCATTCAGGCCTTCCTCGCAACACTGAGCCAAGAGCTTTAACAAGGAACTCCATGCCTCTCTCGCTACTTATCCTGGCGCTTAGCGCCTTCGCCATCGGGACCACCGAGTTCGTGATCATGGGCCTGCTGCCCGATGTCGCAGCCGACCTGGGGGTTTCCATTCCGGGCGCTGGCTGGCTGGTAACGGGCTATGCCCTGGGCGTGGCCATTGGTGCGCCGTTCATGGCGCTGGCCACTGCCAAGTTGCCGCGCAAGGCCGCGCTGGTGGCGTTGATGGGCATCTTTATTGTCGGCAACCTGCTCTGTGCCCTGGCCAGTGATTACGAGGTGCTGATGCTGGCCCGTGTGATTACCGCTCTGTGCCATGGCGCGTTCTTCGGTATCGGCTCGGTGGTGGCTGCCGGCCTGGTGCCTGCCAACAAGCGCGCTTCTGCGGTCGCACTGATGTTTACCGGCCTGACCCTGGCAAACGTCTTGGGTGTACCGCTGGGCACCGCCTTGGGCCAGGTTGCAGGATGGCGCTCGACATTTTTTGCCGTGACGGTCATTGGTGTGGTGGCGTTGATCGGCCTGATCCGCTTTTTGCCCACCAAGCGTGACGAAGAAAAACTCGACATGCGCGCCGAACTGGCCGCCCTCAAAGGCGCCGGGATTTGGCTGTCGTTGAGTATGACGGCCTTGTTTTCGGCCTCCATGTTCACCCTCTTCACCTACGTCGCGCCGCTGCTCGGTGACGTGACGGGCGTATCGCCAACCGGCGTGACCTGGACCCTGCTGCTGATCGGCCTGGGCCTGACTGTCGGCAACATTATTGGCGGCAAGCTGGCGGACAAGCGCTTGGGCGCGACGTTGATCGGCGTGTTTATCGCAATGGCCGTGGTCTCGACTGTATTGACCTGGACCAGCGTGGCCCTGATTCCAACCGAGATCACCCTGTTCTTGTGGGCCACCGCTTCATTTGCCGCGGTGCCCGCCTTGCAAGTCAACGTGGTGACATTCGGCAAAGCCGCTCCCAACCTGGTGTCGACCCTGAATATTGGCGCCTTTAACGTCGGCAACGCCCTGGGCGCCTGGGTAGGCGGCAGCGTGATTGCCCACGGTTTCGGCCTCACCAGCGTACCGCTGGCCGCCGCAGCGCTGGCGATACTGGCGCTGCTGGTCACCCTGATTACTTTTCGCCAGAACGGCAACCCCGAACTGGCCTCTGCCACACACTGATCCTTGAGAGGGCTGCATTAATGACCACGATTTTTGATCCGATCAAGCTGGGCGACCTTGAGCTGCCTAACCGCATCATCATGGCGCCGCTGACCCGCTGCCGTGCCGAAGAAGGCCGTGTGCCAGGCGCTTTGATCGCGGAGTACTACGTACAGCGCGCTTCAGCAGGCTTGATCCTCAGCGAAGCCACTTCGGTTACCCCGCTGGGCGTTGGCTACCCGGACACCCCTGGCATCTGGTCCGACGAACAGGTTCGCGGCTGGACCAACGTCACCAAGGCTATCCATGCCGCCGGTGGGCGGATTTTCCTGCAACTGTGGCACGTAGGGCGGATTTCCCACTCGCTGTACCTGAACGGTGAACTGCCTGTCGCTCCTAGCGCCATCGCCGCCAAAGGCCATGTCAGCCTGGTTCGCCCAAAGGCAGACTTTGAAGTGCCACGCGCTCTGGAAACGGCTGAGATCGCCGACATCGTTGAGGCTTACCGTACCGGTGCCGAAAACGCCAAAGCCGCAGGTTTTGACGGCGTTGAGATCCATGGCGCCAATGGTTACCTGCTCGATCAATTCCTGCAAAGCAGCACCAACCAGCGCACCGACCAATACGGTGGTTCGTTGGAAAACCGTGCCCGCCTGATGCTGGAAGTCACCGATGCGGTAGTCGAAGTCTGGGGCGCTGGCCGCGTTGGCATGCACTTGTCGCCTCGCGCAGACCTGCACGACATGGGCGATGAAAACCGGGCTGAAACCTTCGGGTATGTGGCTAAAGAACTGGGCAAGCGCGGTATCGCGTTTATCTGCGCCCGTGAACGCGAAGCAGCGGACAGCCTGGGCCCGCAGCTCAAGGAAGCGTTTGGCGGCCCTTACATCGTCAACGAAGGCTTCACTAAAGACAGCGCCAATGCCTTGATCGCTGCCGGCAAGGCAGACGCTGTTGCGTTTGGCGTGCCTTTTATCGCCAACCCTGACCTGCCAGCCCGCTTGAAGGCCGATGCACCGCTCAATGAGCCACATCCGGAGACCTTCTACTCCAAAGGCCCTGTCGGCTTCATTGACTACCCGACGCTGTAAGCCCGCGCTTAAACACCGGCCTGCTTGTGGCCGGTCTTTAAACACATAAAAAAACGCCCAAGGCCATTCAAGCCTTGGGCGTTTTGTTTTAAATGCAGGTAAAGGCTTAAACGCTTAAGCGGCGCCCCAGAACACTTTTTAACGGGCGAAAAAAAGGGGCGGTTTGACCCGCCCACATTTTTTCCCTAATCCCTTTTGTTCCTTCTCATCATCCTGATGAATTGCATCCTGCAATGTCCTTAACGTTCTTCCTTGAACGCCGTGTCTATCCGTCGACACAGTTAAGATACTAGAGGCTTCTAAAATTGCTGCAAGCGCACCAGTTATAGATTTTTATTACAAAGCAGAGCCTTAAAAAAACACAAAACCTATTATTTTCAATGGGTTATAAAACTTACCAAGTAAGAAAAAGTCATTCATTCCTACGTCTTTCGCCGTTGGCTTACAGAAAACGTAAGTAAAGGCTTACATCCGATCGCAGATAAAGCTCAACTTCGTACGTGTCATACCATTTCCAACCCACACATTTTAAAGAACGGACCTAAATTGACTTGGCGCAAAAAATGTCCGCCCATAAAAAAACCCCGAAAGCTCGGGGTTTTGGTCAGCACACTTCGTTTACTGAAACAGTGATTCGCTCGACAAACCATTACGTTCAAGAATCTCACGCAGGCGCTTGAGACCTTCAACCTGGATTTGTCGTACACGTTCACGGGTCAAGCCAATTTCCAGCCCGACATCTTCAAGGGTGCTGCTTTCATGCCCACGCAAGCCGAAGCGGCGAATTACCACCTCGCGTTGTTTATCGGTGAGCTCGGACAGCCACTCATCAATACTCTGCGACAAATCATCGTCCTGCAGCAGCTCACAAGGGTCTGTAGGGCGATCATCGGTGAGGGTATCAAGCAGTGTTTTGTCGGAATCCGGGCCTAAAGAAACGTCTACCGAGGACACACGTTCGTTAAGCCCAAGCATACGCTTGACCTCCGAGACGGGTTTTTCGAGCAGATTGGCGATTTCTTCAGGGGAGGGTTCGTGATCGAGCTTTTGCGTCAGTTCGCGCGCAGCTCGCAGATAGACATTGAGCTCTTTTACAACGTGGATCGGTAAACGGATGGTACGGGTCTGGTTCATGATTGCCCGTTCAATCGTCTGGCGGATCCACCAGGTGGCGTAGGTCGAGAAGCGGAACCCGCGTTCCGGGTCAAATTTCTCGACTGCCCGAATCAGGCCCAGGTTGCCCTCTTCGATCAGGTCTAGCAGCGAAAGCCCACGATTGACGTAGCGTCGGGCGATTTTCACCACCAGCCGCAAGTTACTTTCAATCATGCGTTTGCGCCCAGCGGGATCGCCACTTTGCGATAAACGCGCAAAATGGACTTCTTCTGCTGGTGAGAGCAACGGGGAGAAGCCAATTTCATTGAGGTACAGCTGAGTCGCATCGAGCGCCCGGGTGTAATCAATGTACTTGTGCTGTTTTGACGCAGCAGCTTTTTTCGACTTGGTGCGAGCTGTAGGGGTTGAGTCGTTTTCTTCTGACATCAAGTCACTATCGATGCTGGCGTCCATAAGGAGCACCTCATCGTCGATGTCAAACCCCGGCGCTTCTTTGCTGAGAGCCATTTTTCTAGTCCTTTGGTGAGTTCGACCTCAAGCTCAAGCATCGCCTTTATCCTTGGCAACGCTGGAGCCTGTTCCTTTCATCTACATCAGGAACAGGCTGGTAACTGATCAACGGCGTGGAAGGAATTGCAATGGATCTACAGGTTTACCCTGGCGGCGAATTTCAAAGTGAAGTTTCACCCGGTCTGTACCAGTTGACCCCATTTCGGCAATTTTCTGCCCGACCTTGACCTGCTGCCCCTCCCGTACCAAAAGCCTGCGGTTGTGGCCATAGGCACTAACATAGGTGTCACTGTGTTTAATGATGACTAATTCGCCGTAGCCCCTCAATCCACTGCCGGCGTATACAACTGAGCCATCAGACGCAGCTAAAACAGGCTGTCCCAAATCTCCGGCAATATCAATACCTTTATTCAAACTACCGTTTGAAGAAAATTTTCCGATCAAAATACCGTCTGCTGGCCATCCCCAGCCTTTGGGTGCAGGGCCTGCAGGCAAGGGTGCCGTGTTGACCGGTGTCGCAGATGTGGCGACCGGGCGCTTGGTGACGGTGGTTTTACTGCCTGATGAAGACGAAACCACGGTGGTTGTCGTGCCCCCTGAAGGGACGGTTCCTGCACGTCCATCGAAACGGATTGATTGCCCCGGAACGATCGTATACGGCGCCGCAATGTTGTTTTTGGCCGCCAGGGCTTTCCAGTCCCAACCATAGCGAAAGGCAATCGAGAACAACGTATCGCCACGCTTGACCACATACTGACCGGTGGTCACAGCCGGGCGCTGAGCCACACCGTTAACGCCACTTGTACCGCTTTTGGACGCGCTGGAACACGCCGCCAACATCGCCAGGGAGACACTTAACACCAGACCCGCCACTACTCTCTGATAGCTTGTGGTCCCCATACGCTGCGTAATGACTGTGAGACTCACCCGCCGCTCCCTTTGAAGATGGCTAAAAATTAGAACGCCAGTCGCGGCCCCCATTGGGCGCAAGTATAACTGGCCGTACAGCTTTGCAGACGGCAAAGCCCATTCATAAACGTATTGTTTAAACCCTAAACAGGCCCCGGACGGGCCTGAGCACTGCGCTGTATGACCCGTACCCGGCTTGATAATTCAGCCGGGCAGCGCTAAAGAATCAGGCCAGTGGCCCATTAAGCAGCGGAACAAACCGCACATTGCCGATGACGCGCCGGGCAAATCCGTGCTCTTCACGCACGATCAGCATCAATTGCTGAACGTCACCGGCGCCGACCGGGATCACCAGACGCCCGCCCGGAGCCAGTTGGTCGAGCAAAGCTTGCGGTACATCCGTGGCCACGGCGGTGACGATAATGCCGTTGTAAGGTGCAAGCGCCGGCCACCCTTCCCAACCATCGCCCCAGCGAAAGACCACGTTACGCAAGTTAAGCTCAAGCAGACGTTCTTTGGCGCGATCCTGCAGCACCTTGATGCGTTCGACCGAGAAAATCCGCTCAACCAACTGCGACAACACTGCCGTCTGGTAACCCGAACCGGTGCCGATCTCCATGACTTTGTCCAGCGGGCCGTCTTCAAGCAGCAGCTCGCTCATGCGCGCCACCATGTACGGCTGGGAAATGGTCTGGTTGTTGCCAATCGGCAGCGCCGTGTCTTCGTAGGCTCGGTGGGCCAGGGCTTCATCAACAAACAGGTGACGAGGTGTGCGCCGAATAACCTCAAGCACTTTCTGGTTAACGATGCCCTCTTCACGCAGGCGCTGAATCAGCCGCTCACGTGTCCGCTCCGAGGTCATGCCAATGCCGCGATGCATCAGGCCATCCTGCTCACGCCCCATCAGCCCAACCCCTCCAGCCAGCCATCGAGGCTTTTGAAGGCATCACCAAAGGTGCGATCCAGTTGTAACGGGGTAATAGACACATAACCCTGCATCACAGCGTGGAAGTCGGTGCCGGGGCCGCCGTCTTCCGCGTTGCCAGCAGCGGCAATCCAGTAACCGGCCTTGCCACGCGGATCGACCATGCGCACCGGCGCCGCCGCACGGGCGCGATGGCCCAGCCGGGTTAGCTGGATGCCGCGGATCTTGTCCAGCGGCAAATTGGGAATGTTGACGTTCAACACGGTGCGCGGCGGCAGTTCAAGCAGGTGATGTGCATCCACCAGCTTGCGCGCGAAATAGGCCGCCGTCGGCAGGTTGTCGACCTGACGTGAGACCAGCGAAAACGCAAACGAAGGGCGCTCCAGAAAGCGCCCTTCAAGGGCGGCCGCCACGGTGCCCGAATACAACACGTCATCACCCAGGTTGGCACCCAGATTGATCCCTGACACCACCATGTCCGGCTGCTGCTCCAAGAGGCCATTGAGGCCCAGGTGCACGCAGTCGGTTGGCGTCCCGTTGACGCTGATAAAGCCATTGGCTAGGGTATGCGGATGCAACGGGCGGTCGAGCGTCAGCGAGCTGCTCGCGCCACTTTTGTCTTGATCAGGGGCAATCACCACGCACTCGCAATAATCCGCCAAGGCGTCATAAAGCGCAGCTATCCCCGGGGCGCTGACCCCATCATCGTTTGAAATCAGAATACGCATAGGCTGTCCGTTTGCCCCAAAGACACCAGATCAACAAGTTCGCGCACCAGGACAGTGGCGAAGCATCCGGCCGGCAGTACAAATTCCAGTTGCAGAATATCTGGTTGCGGATAATGCCACGTCAGTCGGCCAATGGGCAGCCGCAGAATACGTCGCTCGTGGCTCATGCCAGCGCGAACCAGCCAGTCACGCAAATCGGCTTCACGCTCGGCAATGGCTTGCTCCAGCACCTGGGTTGCACCCGTGGTCGGTGAATCACCTTCGCCCCACTGCGGGCCGGTCGGGTGCAGATCAAGGATAGCCAATCGCGGGTCGTTGCACTCTGCTTCGCCCGCCGGGAAAAAGCTCCGGCTGTCGGTGAAGGCCAGCAGATCCCCTACCTGCGCACGCTGCCAGCTGCCATCGGCGACGCGGGCGGCCAGCACCTGATTGAACAGATAGCTGCGTGCGGTAGAGAGTAGACGCGAACGGACATTGCGCTGCTCCGGCAGGGCTTTGCGCGCCGCGTAATCCCTCGCCTCGCCCAGATTGCCGCCTTCCCAGCCAAAACGCTGGGTGCCGAAATAATTCGGCACACCCTCGCGGGTGATTAATTCCAGACGTTGCTGCAAGGCGTCTTTGTCGGCATTCAGTTGCGTCAGGCGCAAGGTAAAACCGTTTGCCGCGTGGGCACCGCGTTGCAGTTTACGTTTGTGCCGCGAGGTCTTGAGGATCTTCAGCGTATCGTTTTCAGCACCTGACAGGTCAGGGTCCGCCTTGCCCGGCAGCTGCACGCTGAACCATTGGCGGGTCAGCGCCTGACGGTCCTTCAGACCGGCGTAGCTCACCGTGCGCAACGGCACGCCTGCGGCCTTGGCAATGCGCCGCGCCGCTTCTTCGGTATTCAAGCCACGCTTTTCAACCCACAACCACAGGTGCTCGCCGTCCCCGGACAGCGGGATATCCAGCACTTCATCGACCTGAAAATCTTCAGCCGTGGCTTTAAGCACTGCGGTGCCCAACGGCGCGCCGTGAGCTGTCGGCCCCAGCAGATCAAACTCGTTCATGCGCGAACCAACAAAGCGATGGAATGCACCGCAATGCCTTCTTCACGGCCCACGAAGCCGAGTTTTTCAGTGGTGGTGGCTTTGACGTTTACCTGGTCCAAATCAACCTCAAGATCCGCTGCAATCAACGCACGCATCGTTTCAATGTGCGGTGCCATTTTTGGCGTCTGAGCAATGATGGTGTTGTCGACATTACCGACTTTCCAGCCTTTGGCATGGATCAATCCGACGATATGGCGCAACAGGACACGGCTGTCCGCGCCCTTGAATTGCGGATCGGTGTCCGGAAAATGCTTGCCGATATCGCCCAGCGCCGCCGCCCCCAGCAATGCATCGCTGAGCGCGTGCAGCAGCACGTCGCCATCAGAGTGGGCCAAGAGCCCGAATTTATGAGCAATACGCACGCCGCCCAGGGTTATAAAATCGCCTTCAGCAAAACAGTGCACATCATAGCCGTGGCCAATACGCATAAAAAAACGCCCCGATTAAGTCAGGGCGTGATTCTACCTACTTTGCTCAACATTAGGCGCTTAGTGCACGCGCGTGATGCCGCAAGTGGTCGTCAATAAAGCTGGCGATAAAGAAATAGCTGTGGTCGTAGCCCGGCTGCAGACGCAAAGTCAGCGGATGGTCCGCCAGTTTGGCTGCTTGTTGCAGCGCTTCAGGCTTGAGCTGGACAGCCAAAAAGTCATCCCGATCACCTTGGTCGACCAGCAACGGCAGCTTTTCACTGGCCTCGCTGATCAACACACAGGTATCCCACTCGCGCCAACGCGCACGCTCTTCACCCAGGTAATGGGTGAACGCCTTCTGCCCCCAAGGGCAATCCATCGGATTGCTGATCGGCGCAAACGCCGACACTGATTGATAGCGCCCCGGGTTGCGCAAGGCACACACCAGAGCCCCGTGACCGCCCATCGAATGCCCGCTGATGCCGCGTTGTTGCGACGCAGGGAAATGAGCCTCAACCAATGCAGGCAATTCCTGCACCACATAATCATGCATCCGGTAATGCTGGGCCCAAGGTTGCTGGGTGGCGTTGACATAAAAGCCCGCCCCCAGGCCGAAATCCCACGCACCTTCCGAATCGTCCGGCACACCTTCACCACGCGGGCTGGTGTCCGGGCAAACAATAATCAGGCCTAACTCGGCGGCCAGTTTCATGGCGCCAGCCTTATGCATGAAGTTCTCATCGGTGCAGGTCAGCCCCGACAACCAGTACAGTACCGGCAGCTTGACTCCTTGCTCGGCCTGGGGTGGCAAATACACGGCAAACACCATGTTGCAGCCCAGGACTTCAGAGCGATGCTGGTAACGCTTGTGCCAGCCGCCAAAGCTTTTCTGGCAGGAAATATTTGTTAAGGGCATAGAAGCAGCTCCAGGCTTTTAGCTGCAAACCGAACGATAAGCCCACTGTGGGAGCGAGCTCGCCTCGCGATCTTTTAAACGATCAAAAGATCGCGAGGCAAGCTCGCTCCTACAGCGTCAGTGATTGGGCTTACCCCGGCTTGTAGCTATTCGTCAGAATTTAATAACAGTACGAATGCTTTTGCCTTCGTGCATCAGGTCGAATGCCTTGTTGATGTCTTCCAGGCCCATGGTGTGGGTGATGAACGTATCCAGCGGGATTTCGCCGGTCTGCGCCATGTCGACATAGCTTGGCAGCTCGGTACGACCGCGCACGCCACCGAACGCCGAACCGCGCCATACGCGGCCCGTCACCAGTTGGAATGGACGGGTCGAGATTTCCTGGCCGGCACCGGCAACGCCGATAATGACCGACTCGCCCCAACCTTTGTGGCAGCATTCCAGCGCAGCACGCATCAGTTGCACATTGCCGATGCACTCAAAGGAGAAATCAACGCCACCGTCAGTCATGTCGACGATCACTTCCTGGATCGGGCGATCAAAGTCTTTCGGGTTAACGCAATCCGTCGCGCCCAGCTGTTTGGCGATCTCAAACTTGGCCGGGTTGATGTCGATGGCGATGATCCGCGAAGCCTTGGCTTTGACCGCACCAATTACTGCCGACAGGCCGATGCCGCCCAAGCCGAAGATCGCCACGGTGTCGCCCGGCTTGACCTTGGCGGTGTTGAGCACTGCGCCAATCCCGGTGGTGACGCCGCAACCCAGCAGGCAGACTTTTTCCAGCGGTGCGTCTTTTTGAATTTTGGCGACGGAAATTTCCGGGAGCACGGTGTACTCCGAGAACGTCGACGTGCCCATGTAATGGAAAATCGGCTCGCCTTTGTAGGAGAAACGCGTGGTGCCGTCGGGCATCAAGCCTTTGCCTTGGGTCGAACGAATGGCCTGACAAAGGTTGGTCTTGCCCGACAAGCAGAATTTACATTGGCGGCATTCCGGGGTGTACAACGGGATCACGTGGTCGCCAACGGCCACCGACGTCACGCCCTCACCGATGGCTTCTACGATGGCGCCGCCTTCGTGGCCCAGGATCGACGGGAAGATGCCTTCCGGGTCCGCGCCCGACAAGGTGTAGGCATCAGTATGGCAAACGCCCGACGCCACAACCCGCAGCAGCACTTCGCCAGCCTTGGGCATGGCGACATCCACTTCTACGATTTCCAGTGGCTTTTTGGCCTCGAACGCTACGGCAGCACGTGACTTGATCATCCATCGTCTCCAGCAAAGTAAAAACAAGGTGCCGAGTGTAAATCAGCTCTGAGTGATTAATAATCCAGGCAAAAGCAAAACATTATTGCCCCACAGGGATAATCAACCGTGAACGAAAACCGCTGGGAAGGTATAGACGAATTTGTCGCGGTGGCTGAGTGTGGCCAATTCACGGCGGCGGCAGAGCGACTGGGCGTGTCGTCTTCACATATCAGCCGCCAAGTGGCGCGCCTTGAAGAACGCTTGCAGACCCGTCTGTTCTATCGCAGTACCCGACGGGTCACGCTGACCGAAGCCGGGCAAACCTTTTTGCAGCACTGCCAGCGCCTGCAAGATGGCCGCGAAGAAGCACTGCGTGCCATCGGTGACCTGACCAGCGAGCCCAAAGGCATGCTGCGCATGACCTGCGCCGTAGCCTATGGCGAACGTTTTATCGTGCCGTTGGTGACGCGCTTTATGGGCTTGTACCCACAATTGCGGGTCGACATTGAACTGACCAACCGGACCCTGGACCTTGTACACGAAAGCATCGACCTGGCGATCCGGCTAGGCCGACTGCATGACTCAAGCCTGGTCGCCACCCGCCTGGCCCCCAGGCGCATGTACGTGTGCGCGTCGCCGTCGTATCTGGAGCGATACGGACGGCCCCACAGTTTGTCGGAATTGAGCCGCCACAACTGCCTGATTGGCAGCTCAGACATCTGGCAACTGGAGCAGGATGGGCGAGAATTTTCGCAGCGGGTGCAAGGCAATTGGCGTTGCAACAGCGGGCAGGCGGTATTGGACGCGGCGTTATTGGGGGTTGGCCTGTGTCAGTTGCCGGACTATTACGTGCTGGAGCATTTGAAGACCGGGGCGCTGGTGTCGCTGCTCGATGCGCATCAGCCACCCAATACCGCGGTGTGGGCGCTATATCCGCAACAACGGCACTTGTCACCCAAAGTCAGAAAGCTGGTGGATTACCTGAAGGCAGGCTTGGCCAAGCGGGAGGAGTATTCGGGATCATAGAAACCTGTGTAGGAGCGAGCTTGCCTCGCGATCTTTTAAACGATCAAAAGATCGCGAGGCAAGCT
>NZ_JBEOPQ010000017.1:0-81518 GCF_040310285.1 Pseudomonas sp. HY2-MNA-CIBAN-0224
AGCGAGCTTGCTCGCGATCTTTTAAAAGATCAAAAGATCGCGAGCAAGCTCGCTCCTACAGAATGTGACCATATGTTTATTATTGGTCACTGCTTGACCCTATGTATCGCTCGCGTCGTTAAGCTAGACTGCGTCCCACATTAATCGTCGTTTACAGATTACGAGGTTTGCCATGGCTGATTACAAAGCGCCGCTGCGTGATATGCGCTTCGTCCTCAATGAAGTGTTCGAAGTTGCGACTCTCTGGGCGCAACTGCCTGCATTGGCCGAGTCCGTTGATGCTGAAACGGTCGAAGCCATTCTCGAAGAAGCCGGCAAGGTGACCGCCAAGAGCGTCGCCCCGTTGAGCCGCGAGGCTGACGAGGAAGGCTGCCACTGGAGTGACTCCGTGGTGACCACGCCGGCCGGTTTTGTCGATGCCTATAAAACCTACGCTGAAGGCGGTTGGGTAGGCGTGGGTGGCAATCCCGATTTCGGCGGCATGGGCATGCCCAAGGCGGTATCGGCCCAGGTCGAAGAAATGATCAACTCCTCCAGCCTGGCCTTTGGCCTGTACCCGATGCTCACCTCTGGCGCCTGCGTGTCGATCAACGCTCACGCCAGCGAAGAACTCAAAGCCACTTACCTGCCCAATATGTACTCGGGCGAGTGGGCCGGTTCCATGTGCTTGACCGAGCCCCACGCCGGGACCGACCTGGGGATGATCCGCACCAAGGCCGAGCCGCAAGCTGACGGTTCGTTCAAGGTCAGCGGGACCAAGATTTTTATCACCGGTGGTGAACACGACCTCACCGAAAACATCATTCATTTAGTACTGGCCAAGCTACCGGACGCACCGGCGGGGCCTAAAGGCATTTCGCTGTTCCTGGTGCCCAAGGTGCTGGTCAACGCCGATGGCAGCCTGGGTGAGCGCAACCCGGTGTTCTGCGGCTCGATCGAACACAAGATGGGCATCAAGGCGTCGTCGACCTGCGTGATGAACTTCGATGAGGCCGTGGGTTATCTGGTGGGTGAGCCTAACCGTGGTCTGGCGGCGATGTTCACCATGATGAACTACGAGCGTCTGGGCGTGGGTATCCAGGGCCTGGCCTCGGGTGAGCGCTCGTATCAGAACGCCGTGGAATATGCCCGTGACCGCCTGCAAGGGCGCGCGGCAACCGGCGCACAGGCCAAAGACAAAGCGGCAGACCCGATCATCGTGCACGCCGACGTTCGCCGCATGCTGCTGACCATGAAGGCGTCCAACGAAGGGGGCCGTGCGTTCTCGACTTACGTGGCCAATCAGTTGGACATCGCCAAGTTCAGCGAAGATCCGACCGCCCGCGCTCGCGCTGATGGTTTGGTGGCGTTGCTGACGCCAGTCGCCAAGGCCTTCCTGACTGACTTGGGGCTGGAGACCACGGTGCACGGCCAGCAAGTGTTTGGCGGCCATGGCTACATTCGCGAGTGGGGCCAGGAGCAGTTGGTGCGTGATGTGCGCATTACGCAGATCTACGAAGGCACCAACGGCATTCAGGCGCTGGACCTGATGGGGCGCAAAATCGTCGGCAATCGCGGGGCTGACTACCGTGTATTTGCTGACGAGATCCGCCAGTTCATCGCGCAGGCCCCGGCTGACCTCAACGAGTTCACCCAGCCGTTGGCTGCTGCGCTGGACACCCTTGACCAGTTGACCGCCTGGGTACTCGACCGCGCACAACACAACCCGAATGAAATCGGCGCGGCGTCGGTTGAGTACCTGCACGTGTTCGGCTACACCGCGTATGCCTACATGTGGGCGTTGATGGCCCGTGCGGCGCAGGGTAAAGAGGCGGATGACGCGTTCTATGCCAGCAAGCTGGGCACTGCGCGCTTTTATTTCGCGCGTTTATTGCCGCGTATCCATTCGTTGAGTGCTTCGGTCAAGGCGGGCAGTGAGTCGCTGTATTTGCTGGATGAGGCCCAGTTTTAAGGTGTTTAGTCCTGTGTAAGCTTTTGCTTACATTACGTGCTGCCAATCGCCCATATCGCCAAATTGGATCCATGGGTAATCTTGGTTTCAAGGACGTAGAGCAGGAAGCTCAAAGTAACAACACGGACACGTAGGATTCCGCCAGGATGGTGGAGCGAAAAGGATGTCAGGGAAACAGTCTGCAAAACCCCGCTTAGGCGGGGTTTTCTTTTTTGTGCGCCTGAAATTTCTGTAGCCGCTGCCGAAGGCTGCGATAAGGGCCGAAGGACCTTCGCTCTTGGTTCAATGCAGGGCCGCTACGCAGCCCATCGCAGCCTGCGGCAGCGGCTACAGGGAATCGTGCAGCCTTACAGCGGCGCCTCCTGGTGTTGAATCACGTCTTCAAGCAGGCTGCGCAGTAGCCCCAGGGTGGCTTGCTGGCGCTGGACGTCGCGGCACACCAGGCCGACCTTCAGCGGTACACGGGGTTCGCTCAGGGGTTTCCAGAGCAGCGCCTGATGGTCGTTTTCATGGCGCGAGCGCCCCGGCAGCACGGTCGCCAACTTGGTGTGCAGCAAGCTGTCGAGTATCCCGGCCATGGTGTTCAACTCGGCCTGCACCTGCGGGCGACGGCCCAGGCTGGCCAGTTGGTTTTGCCAGATCTGGCGTACCTGAAACTCTTCCCCGAGCAACAACATCGGCAACTCGGCGGCCTGTGTCAGTGACACCTTCTTGAATTCACGCAACGGATGATCCGCCGGGATGACCAGTTGCAGTTCATCTTCGTACAACGGCGTGCCATGCAACCCCGGCTGGCGCGGCGGCAAATAGCTGATGCCGATGTCCAGTGAGCCATTGAGCAGGCGCCGCTCGATTTCCATGCCGGTCAATTCGTAAATCTGTACCACCAAATGCGGCTGCGCCTGGCGCACGCGCTCGAGCATTTGCGGCACCAGGCTGGTGTGCACGGTTTGCAGCACGCCAATGGCAATGGTGCGCAGCGCATGGCCCTGAAAGTTACTCAACGCTTCACGCGCACGCTGCAAGCCGTCGAGCAGCGGCAAGGCGTGGTTGTACAGCGTGTGGGCGGCCAGGGTGGGCAGCAGGCGTTTACTGCTGCGCTCGAAGAGGGTCACGTCGAGGTTGTGTTCGAGCTGGCGGATCTGCTGTGACAGCGCCGGTTGGGAGATCGACAGACGCTCGGCAGCGCGGCCCACATGGCCTTCTTCGTACACCGCGACGAAATAACGCAGTTGCTTGAAATCCATAAGTAATACTTATCGAAAATGCTTAAAAAACGAAATAGCTCAAAGGCTTGTGGGCGCCTAGTCTACGCCCGTTCCACTGGGGCTATCGAGCAAAAACGCGCGATAAACCGTACCGGTGGCGCGCTTATTTACATAGGCAAGGCTAAAAACCCGTCAGAGGTTTTAGCGCCCGGGCCGTGCCGGGGCGGTTGCAAATCGAATCTGCTTATGAACACAAGGCCTGCGTGCATGAACCTGTTTAACTTGCGTCGCCCCCAAGCCCATCTTGCTCAACCCGTGGCGGAGCCTGCCCCCGCGCACGAGAGCACCCCCGAAGCCCGCTTTTGCCTGATGCCCAGCGTAGAACGCCCGGCGCAGGTGTTTGTGCGTGGCCAGGGTTCCTGGATGTGGGACAGCGAGAGCCGTGCGTACCTCGACTTCACCCAGGGGGGGGCCGTGAACAGCCTGGGCCACAGCCCGGCGGTGCTGGTCAAGGCCATGACGGAACAAGCCCAGTCATTGATGAACCCTGGCGCAGGTTTTTATAACCGCGCCATGCTGACCCTGGCCGAGCGCTTGTGCCACAGCACGGGCAGCGATCAGGTGCACTTTTTAAACACCGGGGCCGAGGCCAACGAAGGCGCGATCAAGCTGGCGCGCAAGTGGGGCCAACTGCACCGTAACGGCGCCCACCGGATCATCACTGCAACGCGCAGCTGCCACGGTCGCAGCTTCGGCGCGATGTCGGCTTCGGGCAGCGGCACCTTCGACAACCGCTTTGAGCCGCAACTGCCAGGCTTTATCAACGTACCGTTTAACGACTTGCCTGCGCTGCACGCGGCGGTGGATGCGCAGACCGTGGCCATCATGCTGGAGCCGGTGCAGAGCGATGCGGGGGTGATTCCGGCGACCGAGCATTACCTCAAGGGCGTCGAGCGCCTGTGCCGCGAGCTGGGTATTTTGCTGATTCTGGATGAAGTCCAGACCGGCATGGGCCGCTGCGGGTCGTTGCTGGCAGAGCAGAACTACGGCGTGCGCGCCGACATCGTAACCCTGGGCAAAGGCCTGGGCGGCGGCGTGCCGTTGGCCGCATTGCTGGCCCGTGGCAAGGCATGCTGCCTGGAGCCCGGCGAGTTGGGCGGCACCCACCACGGCAACGCGTTGATGACGGCGGCCGGTGTGGCGGTGCTCGACACGATTCTGGAAAAAGATTTTCTGGCGCAAGTGCGCGACGCGGGTCAGTACCTGCGCGAAGGGCTGGGGCGACTGGCCAATAGTTATGCACAGGGTGAATTGCGCGGTCAGGGTTTGTTTTGGGGCCTGACCTTGTCGGATGACTCGGCTGAGGACGTGGTTAAAGCTGCGCTGTACGAAGGGCTGTTGATCACCGCCCCGCAGCCCAACTGCCTGCGCTTTACCCCGGCGTTGTGCGTCAGCAAAGGCAACATCGACGAGATGTTGCTGCGTCTGGCCCGGGCCTTTGCCCGCGTGCGTACGGCGCAGTTGCACTGCCGTCGTGCGGTTGCGACGTAACGCCTTCTAAAGAACCGTCTCGCGGTATAACGCGTCGCCCTGTGCCTGTTTCGTTCGGCGCGGGGCGTTTTTTTGTCTGTGGATAAGTCTGCGCTGAACCTTTTGTCGGGCCGATGAGTCGATTAAGGGTAAGGGCCGTGTGAGCCCGTTAAGGACTGGGAGCCTAGCGTATGGAATTTCTGAAGATCATCATTGCCATTTTGCTGCCGCCATTGGGCGTGTTCATGCAGGTGGGGTTTGGCGGGGCATTCTGGTTGAACATCTTGCTGACCCTGTGCGGCTACATCCCGGGGATCGTGCACGCGGTGTACATCATCGCCAAGCGTTCATAGTCCCCAACCTGTAGCCGCTGCCGCAGGCTGCGATAAGGGCCGCAGGACCTTCGCTTTCTATTCAAATGCAGGGCCGCTACGCAGCCCATCGCAGCCTGCGGCAGCGGCTACAGGGTTGCACGGTTATTGGTTTAGCAGTTCGTTGTAGAACAGCCATTCGTGCTCGAGCGCGTGGGCCTGGTTGCTGGCTTTGCGAAAGCCGTGGCGTTCTTGCGGGTAGTAATACGCTTTGGCCGGGATGCCGTTGTCTTCCAGGGCCTTGAGCATGTCGCGGGTTTGCTGTGGCACAACCACGGCGTCCAGTTCACCTTGAAAGAAGATCACCGGCACGCGGATTTGCCCGGCGTGCAGTAACGGTGTGCGCGCTGCGTAACGCTCGGCATCGCGCACAGGGTCGCCGATCAGCCAGTCGAGGTAGTCGCCTTCAAACTTGTGGGTGCTGCGCGTCAGTGCAATCGGGTCGCTGACGCCATACAGGCTGGCACCGCCACGGAATACGTCTTTGAACGCCAGCGCACACAGGGTGGTGTAGCCCCCCGCGCTGCCGCCGCGAATAAAGGCTTTTTCGCCATCAATCAGCCCTTGCCCGGCCAGGTAGCTGACCACCGCGCAGGCATCTTCAACGTCCACTTCGCCCCATTTCAGGTGCAAGGCTTGCCGATAGTCGCGGCCATAGCCGGTGCTGCCCCGGTAGTTGAGGTCGGCCACGGCAAAGCCGCGCTGGGTCCAGTACTGAATGCGCGGGTCGAGCATTGGGTAGCAGGCGGATGTCGGGCCGCCGTGCACGAAAACCACCAAGGGCGGTTTAACCTCGCCGTGCATCGCCGGGTAGAAGAAGCCGTGGGCTTCGCCGTTGCCGGACGGGTAACGCAAGGTCTGCGGGCGGCTGATCTGTGCGGCGGGCAACGGTGCCACGCCACCGGCCAGCACGCGGACCTGTTTGTCGCTGCGGCGAATGCGCAGGATCGCCGACGGGCTGACGGGGGAGGCGGCGATGCAATAGAGATAGGCATTATCCAGCGCCAGGCAGCGAAACCGGCTGTAGTCGCCGGTGAAGTCTTCGACGCTGCCGTCAGCCGCGTGAATGCCCAAGCGTCCGAAACCGGCCTCGGTCCAGGTCGCCAAGTAGCTCTGTTCGCCCAGCGGCAGCCAGGTCCGGCCGCCCAGTTGCCAAGGTGCAGGGGCGTGGTCGGCCGCTGCGCTTTGCGCGGGCACCAGGCCTTCGCCCGACTCGGACCACGGCTGCCAGAAGCCGCCGCGATCGGTCAGGCAGTACAGGCGGTTGTGTTCGTCAAAGCGCGGCTGTTGCAGAGACTCTTCGCTCAGGTCCCCGGCAATGCAGTGCGCGGGGTTCCACTGGCCTTGGTGATGGCCTTCGGCGAGCATCAGGCGGGTTGAGGTCCAGGGTTGATGCGGGCGGCTCCACTCAATCCAGGCCAGGCGCTGGCCGTCCGGGCTGAGGGTGGGGGCGGCGTAAAAGTCGGCGCCTTCGGCCAGCACCTGGCGCTGGCGGGTGGCCAGGTCGATGCTGACCAGCCGGTGCTGCGCGGCGTCTTCTTCTACCGCCCAAATGCGGCCGTGGGCAAACTGCACGTCGCCGTAGCGGCAAGTGCCGTGGGTCAGCGCGTGCGGTGCGCTGCCGTCCAGGGCCTGTTGGTACAGTTGCTGATCGGTTTCGTTGACGAACACCACGCCGTCATCGCTAAGGCAAAAAGCCCCCCCGCCGTATTCATACACCCGGCTGCTTACGCTGAAGGTGGCGGGAGTCAGGCAATGCGCCTGCTCATCGCGCCAGTGCCAAATGCGGCAGGTGCCTTCTTGTGGGCGGTATTCGTTCCAGAACAGGCCGTGGGGGCCGACCCGCAGTTCGGCGAAATCGACACCGGCGGCAACGGCGAGGGCGGCGCTGAAAGGTTCAGCCTTTTGCGATGAGGCGTGAGTTTCGTTCATTTCTGAAGGCCAATTGTTCGATGGTCTGGGTGGCGTGCTCGGCTTCTTCGCGCGCCTTGAGAATCAGGTCGTGTTGCGGCGATTTACTGCACACCGGGTCCGCGTTGCTGGCGTCTCCGGTGAGCATAAAGGCTTGGCAACGGCAGCCGCCGAAGTCCTTTTCTTTCTCGTCGCACGAGCGGCAAGGCTCGGGCATCCAGTCATAGCCTCGAAAACGATTGAAGCCGAACGAGTCGTACCAGATGTGTTGCATGCTGTGGTCACGCACGTTAGGGAACTCGACCGGCATTTGTCTAGCTCCGTGGCACGGCAAGGCGGTGCCGTCCGGGGTCACGGTGAGGAAGATGCTGCCCCAGCCGTTCATGCAGGCTTTTGGCCGCTCTTCGTAGTAGTCCGGGGTGACGAAGATCAGCTTGCACGGGTGGCCTTGTGCTTCGAGTTTGGCGCGGTATTCGTTGGTGATGCGCTCGGCGCGTACCAATTGCTCTTTGGTCGGCAGCAGGCCGACCCTGTTGAGCTGCGCCCAGCCGTAGAACTGGCAGGTCGCCAGCTCGACAAAGTCGGCTTCGAGGGCGATGCACAGCTCGATGATGCGGTCGATTTTGTCGATGTTGTGCCGATGGGTGACGAAGTTCAGCACCATCGGGTAGCCGTGGGCTTTGACCGCGCGGGCCATTTCGAGCTTTTGCGCGAAGGCCTTTTTCGAGCCCGCGAGCAGGTTGTTCACTTGCTCGTCGCTGGCCTGGAAGCTGATCTGGATATGGTCCAGCCCGGCCTTTTTGAAGTCGCTGATTTTTTGCTCAGTGAGACCGATGCCGGAGGTGATCAGGTTGGTGTAAAAACCCAGTTTGCGGGCCTCGCCGATCAGCTCGGCCAAGTCCTGACGCACCAGCGGCTCGCCGCCTGAAAACCCCAATTGCGCCGCACCCATTTCCCGCGCTTCACGAAACACTTTGACCCATTGCTCGGTGCTCAGCTCTTTGCCTTGCTGGGCGAAGTCCAGCGGGTTGGAGCAATACGGGCATTGCAGCGGGCAGCGATACGTCAGCTCGGCGAGCAGCCACAGCGGCAGGCCGACCTCGGGTTTGGGCGGCAGCGCCAGCGGTCTGTCAGACAAGTTCGATCCAGTGCTGTGCACGTGCGACCTCCATAAATTGCTCGATGTCATCACCCAGCTCCGGCACGCCGGGGAACTGCGCGTCCAGTGCGGCGATGATCGCCGCCACGTCGCGCTCGCCGTCGATCAGGCCACCGATCAGGGCCGCACTCTCGTTGAGTTTGATCATGCCTTCGGGGTAGAGCAGCACATGGCCTTTTTGCGCGGGTTCGTACTGAAAACGATAGCCCTGGCGCCAGGTCGGGGTTTTGCTGCGATCGAAACTCATAGGGCGATTCCTTTGTGCCAGACACGTTGGTCGGTCACGCTGTGATAGGGCGGGCGGTCCAGCTCGTAGGCCATGGTCATGGCGTCGAGCATGCTCCACAAAATGTCCAGTTTGAACTGGAGAATCTCAAGCATGCGTTGCTGACCCGCGTAGGTGGTGTAGTGCTGCAAGGTGATCGCCAGGCCATGCTCAACGTCGCGGCGGGCCTGGCCCAGGCGGGTGCGGAAGTATTCATAACCGGCCGGGTCGATCCACGGGTAATGCTGCGGCCAGCTGTCGAGGCGTGACTGGTGGATCTGTGGGGCAAACATTTCGGTCAGCGAGCTGCTGGCGGCTTCTTCCCACGTGGCGCGACGTGCGAAGTTGACGTAGGCGTCGACCGCAAAGCGCACGCCGGGCAGCACCAGTTCCTGGGAACGCAGTTGGTCCGGGTCCAGACCCACGGCCTGGCCCAGGCGCAGCCAGGCTTCGATGCCACCGTCTTCGCCGGGGGCGCCGTCGTGGTCGAGCAGGCGCTGGATCCACTCGCGGCGGACTTCGCGGTCCGGGCAGTTGGCCAGGATGGCGGCGTCTTTGAGCGGGATGTTGACCTGGTAATAGAAGCGGTTGGCGACCCAGCCCTGGATCTGTTCGCGGGTCGCGCGCCCTTCATACATCGCCACCTGATACGGGTGATAGATGTGGTAATACGCGCCTTTGGCCCGCAGCGCGGCTTCGAACTCGGCAGTGGAGAGTGGGGCTTGGGTCATGGTGCCTCCAGATAAATTGTTTTTGTAGCCGCTGCCGCAGGCTGCGATAAGGGCCGAAGGCCCTTCATAAAAGCGGGGCCGCTGCGCAGCCCATCGCAGCCTGCGGCAGCGGCTACAGAGTTTTGCCTTTTACAACTCGATGCTCATGCCGTCAAAGGCCACTTCAACGCCCCGGCGGGCCAGTTCGGCGCGCTCGGCGGAGTCTTCGTCGAGGATCGGGTTGGTGTTGTTGATGTGGATCAGCACCTTGCGCTGCTCGGGCAATTGCTCCAGCACTTCGAGCATGCCGCCGGGGCCGTTTTGTGCCAGATGGCCCATTTCACGGCCGGTGCGGGTGCCCACGCCACGGCGTTGCATTTCGTCGTCGTCCCACATCGTGCCGTCCACCAGCAGGCAATCGCTGCCCGCCATGATGTCCAGCAACGGCGCGTCGACCTTGCCCAGCCCCGGCGCGTAGAACAGCTTGCCGCCGGTGCGCAGGTCTTCAACGATCAGGCCGATGTTGTCACCCGGATGTGGGTCGAAGCGGTGCGGCGAGTAAGGCGGCGCAGCACTGCGCAACGGCAGCGGGCTGAAACGCAGGTTCGGGCAGGCCGGGATGGTGAACGAGCCGTGCAACTCGATGCGGTTCCAGTTCAGGCCGCCGTTCCAGTGCTTGAGCATGTTGAACAGCGGGAAGCCGGTGCTCAGGTCTTCGTGGACCATGTCGGTGCACCACACCTCGTGCGGGCAGCCTTCGCGCAGGCTGAGCAGGCCGGTGGTGTGGTCGATCTGGCTGTCCATCAAAATAATGGCGCTGATGCCGGTGTCACGCAGGGCGCGGCCCGGTTGCATCGGGGCGAAGCTCTGGAGTTGCGCGCGGATGTCGGGCGAGGTGTTGCACAGCACCCAGTTGACGCCATCGTCAGAGATCGCAATCGAGGATTGGGTGCGTGCTTTGGCGTTCAGGCTGCCATCGCGAAAACCCGCGCAGTTCACGCAGTTACAGTTCCACTGTGGAAAACCACCGCCGGCGGCGGAACCTAAAATCTGGACAAACATGGCGTGTTCTCTTGCAAATCTGAAAATAAAAACGCCCCGGCGAGCCGAGGCGTTGGGTTGCTCTGCTCAACTCTTGATAACCAAGAGCCGGGACAGATCAACGGCTTGCGAAGTACATGGTCACTTCAAAGCCAATACGCAGGTCGGTGTAAGCAGGTTTAGTCCACGACATAGGGTGTCTCCTTCAGCGGTTGGTGGGGTGTCTCTGGGTTAGTCCCTCTCCCGAAGGAGTGGTTCTGACAACTTGGACGGCTATGTTACTAAAATTGTCTGTTGCTGAGCGCTCTATGTCGGAGAAAGCTCATTACGCGGTTGGTAAAAATCAGCTTTGTCCGAGAAAAAACGTTTCAGTTGCGGGCTGGGTAGCCAGACACAGCCAAGCGCACTCAGGCTGATTAATCTGCTGAGCTGCCTGCAGTGTAGTCCGTGGATCCAGCCTTATAAGCGCGGTATAGAGCGCTTTCAAGTCGTCCGACGGGTGGCCCCCCATTTTTGCTTGCCACAGCAGTTCACTCGCTTGAGCCCCGCTCAATGACTCGGGCAAAAACTGCTGCGCCAAGGCATCTCTCGCCTGGATGAAGGTTGTTTCATCCAGTGTCGTGATGAGCGTCGGCAATTGAGCCAGGAATGCGCGGATGTGCTCGAAGATGTCTGCCACGGGGGCGTGAGGCGATTGCACGCCGAACAGCAGGCCGGTTTGCCCATTGAGCTGGCGCAGCCCGCTGAACACCGCGTAGCCCAATTGCTGCTCAACCCGCAGTTGTTGATAGAACGGCGTGCTTGCCAACTGGGCGAGCAAACGCCACGCGGCCTCGGCCGCCAGATCACTAGCGGGTGCCGGGCAGAACAGCAGCACGGCGTGTTCACTGGAATCGCAGGGTTCTGTGACCCAGCGCCGTTGGGTCGAGTGCGCGGCCGTTGGCAAGTGCGCGTCCGGCGTGCCGGGGGCTTTGTTCAAGGCGGCGCTGATCAAGGGCTGCGTGGCCGCAGGCAGGCCGAGCGCGAGGCCGTCCCAGCGTGAAGCCGCCCAGCCTTGGCTGGCATCGCTCAAGGTGGCGTCGGTGGCAGGCTGACTGCATTGCGGCAGGCGTTTAAGTAACTGGCGAATCGGCATCAACGGCGCCGCTGGCGAGGTGCCCGGCGGCGCGTCCGGTGTTTCAAGGGCGCGCCAAGCGTGCTCCAGAATGGCGGGCATCGGCGTGTGAAAGCCCTGCATTTTCAGCTGCCAGTCATGGCCTGAAGCACTGCATGACAGTTCGACCCCGGCCTCGCGGGCATCCTGTTGCAGCGGGCGCAGGCGGTTCTCCAGTGCGAGCAGCAAGCTGTCGGCCGGGCTGGCCGGCAAGCGCCAACGCAGGTAAACCGCAGCCTCTTGGCCGGTGGCGGGCAGGTCTGCGCTGAAGCTCATGGCCGAATGGTCGCGACGGCTGCGCAAGCGGTCTTGGGCAAAGGTGCGCAAGCCCCGGTGAGCGCTGGTCTGGCCACGGATCAATCCCGCATTGGCTGGCTTTTCGGGGGCGCTCAAAAACGGGTTGGGCGGTGGCAACTGCCAGGCGTGGCCAGCGGCCGGTTGCGCCGGGGGTAGCATCTGTTGCAGCACGCCGGCGAGCGCTGCTATGGCTTGATCTGACAACCTAGGTACACGTTGCTCACAATCAGCGCGGGCCAGTTCCAGCGCGCTGCTGACCTCCAACTGACGCTGGCGCAGCCACTGGAATTCGTTGCGCAGGGCGGGATGGTGTTGTTGCGTGCTGAAATAGGCCAGCCAGTCGTAAAACGCGTCGCGCACGGTCGTGGCGTTTTGCGTCATGTTGCCCGCCGCGCTGAAGGTGATGTGCAGCAGCGCCTGGCCCTCGAACTGGTACAGCGTCTCGGCTTTCAGGCCGGTGCACAGTTGCTGCTCGCGCAGGCAGGCGATAAGGCCTCCCGGCTTGTCGGCATTGATCCAGCGGCACAAAAAGTCCAGCGCCGTGCTGGAGGCCTCGGGCAGTTGTTCGAAGGCGAACAGCAGGTTCAGGTGTTGGTCGTCGAGTTGCTGGTACACGGTTTCGCCGTTTGGCAGCAAGGCTGGTGGGCGGGTTTGCGCCTGTGATGGGCCTGCTGCGAAGGGTTCGGTATAGCGCTCGGCCAGGGTTAGCAGTTCGTCTTCGGGCACCGGGCCGACCAGGCTCAGGCTGATGTTGCCGGCGTGATAAAACGTTCGGTAAAAATCGTGCAGGGCTTGCTGAAATGCAGGGCGCTGGATCGGCAGGCTGTAGCGATTACCGGCGTGAAAAGCCCGCAGCGGGTGAGCCGGGTTCAGCGGCTGGAGCAATTCGAACTGGCGCCGGGCCGATGGCTCACGGGCCCAGGCGATAAATTCTGCGTGCAGCACTTCACGTTCGCGCAGTTGCTCCGCCGGGTTCATGCGTGGCTGAGCGAGCATGTCGCACAAACGCGCCAGGCCGCCTTCGAAGGCGGCCACCGGCAGTTCAAAAAAGAAGTCGGTATGGCGCTCGCTGGTGCGGGCGTTGACCTGGCCGCCGTGGCGTTGCACGTAGGCCATCAGGTTATCGGCGGCGGGGTAGCGCTCGGTGCCGAGGAACAACAGGTGTTCGAGAAAGTGCGCCAGCCCGGGCCAGGCGGCTGGCACGTCGTGGCTGCCTGCGTGAACCCGTAAAAACGCCGCACAGCGCTTGAGGCGCGGCGCGTGGCGCATTGAAAGAGTCAGGCCGTCAGTGAGGGTCAAACGGCGGGCTTGGGAGGGGTTCAGCGCAGACATGGGCATTTCCGGAACAGAGATGCCCACATGCTAGCGGATTACGGGCGATCAGCGCTTGCTCAGCGGGGTGTAAAGTTCGGGGCGGCGATCAGCCAGGTAGAAGTTGCCGGTGCGGGCATCCTCCAATTGTTGGCTGTCGAGGGTGGCGGTAATCAGGGTTTCGTCCTGCTCGGCCACGGCGATTTGCTGGCCGTTGGGGGCGCTAATGCTGCTTTGCCCGCAGTAATGGACGTTGCCTTCGTGCCCGCAATAGTTGGCGTAGGCCACATAGCACTGGTTTTCGAAGGCCCGGCTACGCACGGTAACCTCGGCGATAAAGTCGTACGGCGCCATATTGGCGGTGGGGACGACGATCAGCTCGGCCCCGGCGAGGGCCAGACGGCGGGTGTTTTCGGGGAATTCGAGGTCGTAGCAAATCAGCAGGCCGAGTTGCCAGCCATTCAGTTCGAACACCGGAAAGGCGTCCGGGCCGGGGCTGAACATGTCGCGGTCGAGTTGGCCGAACAGATGGGTTTTGCGGTAGTTGCACAGGCTTTTGCCGTGGCTGTCGATCACCTGCACGCTGTTGTAGATGTGCCCGTCAAGGTCGCGCTCGGGGTAGCCGTAGGCAATCGCGATGCCGGTGTTTTGCGCCAGTTCGGCAATCTGCAGCGCGGCGTCGCCGTCAGAGGGCTGGGCCAGATCGGCCACCGCTTTGGCGCCAATGTTGTAGCCCGTGAGGAACATTTCGGGGAGGACCAGCAAGTCAATGTCCTGGGCCTGTGAAGCAACGGAAGCCAGGCGCTGGAGGTTGCCTGCCACGTCGAGTGGCAAGGGCTGGCATTGGTAAAGGGCGATGCGCATGGTGGCTCTCCTTATTCACTATCCCTGTGGGAGCGGGCTTGCTCGCGATGCAGGCGACGCGGACTAGCTCAGTGACCGCGTTGATGCCATCGCGAGCAAGCCCGCTCCCACAGTCGGATTTATGTAACGGTCAGTCCGGCAAGGCAATCGGGCCGATGTCGTGGAAGACATCGCCGGGGCCCGGGTTGTCGGCGTGGGTGCTGCCGCCGAAGTGGGTCATGATGCCCCAGACCGCGTTCAACGACGTTTGCACCGCGCCTTCAACCCAGGCCGGTGTCCATGAGACATCATCGCCGGCAATAAAAATCCCGCGCTGTTCGCCGGGCAGGTCTTGCTGCATGAAATGCGCGTACATACGCTGGTTGTATCGGTAGTGACCCGGCAGCGCACCTTTGAAGGCGCCAAGGAAATGCGGGTCGGCTTCCCACGACACGGTGATCGGGTCGCCGATGATGCGGCTGGCGATGTCGACCTTCGGGTAGATCTTTTTCAGCGAGTCGAGGGCCAGCTTGACGCGTTTTTCCACCGGGTGCGGGAGCATTTTCAGTGCATCGCTCATCCATGAGTACGACAGGCAAATCACCCCCGGCTTGTCGTCGCCGTTGTCGAACAGGTAGGTACCACGGGTCAGGCGGTCGGTGAGGGTCATGCTCATCAGGTCGCGGCCGGTGTCCGGGTCTTTGTCTTTCCAGAACGGGCGGTCGACCATGACGAAGGTTTTTGACGACTGCATGTAACGGGTACGGTCCAGCGCCATCCACACCTTTTGTGAGAACAGCGATTCTTCGCAGTCGATTTGCGTGGTCAGCAACCAGCTTTGGCACGTCACCAACACGGCTTCGTGGGTGCGGGTGACGCCGAGGTTGTCGGTGACCGAGAACTGCCCGTCGGCGGCACGGGAAATGGCTTTGACCCCGGTGCGCGGCGCGCCGCGATGCAGCGAGCGCAGGCTGGTGCCTTCAGGCCAATGGGCGCAACGCTCTGGCACATGGCTCCAGATGCCCAGCGGCACTTGCTCGACGCCGCCCACTACGAGGTGCTGGTGGTCGTCGCAGTTGGTCATCACCACGCGGAAAATTTCCAGCATCGAGTTGGGGAAGTCCGAGTCCCAGCCGCCGGTGCCAAACCCGACCTGACCAAACACTTCGCGGTGCTGGAAAGACAACTTGGCGAAGGCTTTGGAGGTGGCGACAAAGTCATAGAAGGTGCGGTCGTCCCACAACGGAACCAAGGTATTCCACAGCTCTTTCAGGCGCGGCACGTCGCGGTCGCGGATGGCTTGTTGAATATCGCCAAAGCGCGAGCCTTCCTCCAGCGCGTCTGCCCAGGCGTCAGCCACTTCCTGGAACAGGGCGGGTAGATCCGCCAGCTTTTGTGCGTAAAAGGTCTGGCCTTCGAGGTCGATGACGGTGCTGCCGGACGCGGGTGTCAGCGGGTTGGGGAACGGTTTGGTTTCCAGCCCCAGCTTGTCGACGTAATGGTAAAACGCGGTGGAAGACACCGGAAAACGCATGCCGCCCAGCTCGGCAATCACCCCTTCGCTGCCCTCGAAGGCTTGTGAACGCAGGCGCCCGCCCATCTTCGACGCTTCATAGACCACGGGCTTGAGGCCCAGCTTCATCAGCTCGTAAGCGGCCACCATGCCCGCCATCCCGGCGCCGACAATCGCCACCTCAGCGCCCAGCTTATTGGCCGGAATACTGCCCAGCCCGGCCGGGTGTTCGATCCAGTCATCAAAGGCAAAGGGGAAGTCGGGGCCGAAAATTGTGATCGGTTTTTTGCCGTCGGCAGGGTGGCGATTGTTCTTGTTCATGGCTGACCTTACTGGGCGACTCGCGTTACACGTGAGTATAGGAAAAGACAGCCGCCAGTTTAGGGAGCGCGGAACACGGTAATAAGACGCAAAGTGTCGTCGTTATGACATTTGTTTAGTCAATATGACGAATCTTGCTGACAGAGTGATGTGTGGCGCAGGCATAACGCCTTAGCCGCGGTCGACCTTGCTGCTGAGAATGATCGAGGTGGTGGTTTTTTCGACCCCGTCGACGCTGCCGATCTGATCGAGCAACTGGTCCAGTTGCTCGGGGGATTCGCTGCGCAGCCAGGCCACGTAATCGAACTCGCCACTCACGGCGCACAACTGTTGCACCTGGGCCATGCTGCTCAGACGCCGCACCACCTCTTTGCCGGAGCGCGGCTGTACGGTAATCCCGACATAGGCTTGCAGCCCGCCATCCACCAGGCGCTGGCTCAAACGCACACCATACCCGGTGATGACCTTGGTTTTCTCCAGCCGCGCCAGACGCGACGTCACCGTGGTGCGCGCAATCCCCAACTGCCGCGCCAGCATCGCCACACTCTCACGCGCATTAAGCTGCAAGGCCGCGATTAATTGGCGATCGATATCATCCAGTGCGGGCGGGTGGGTATCAGGCACAGGAAGGCTCCGGTGTGGGCAGGGTGGGGCAGGTAGGGTAAGGGACAGGCCGGGTCTTCTCAACCGCCAAAAATCTGGCCCGGCAGTGTTGAAATTGATGAACGTTGATCTACGCTTGCCCGAAGATGCGGGGCGTTACATGAAGTGTGACAATCTGACTATTATCATAAAAAATAATAGGTTTATCTAAAACACGCAAAAAACCAATCCATTTTGATACTCAGTCAAGATTGGATAAAACTTAGTTGCGCCGGTTATACGTTAATAAAGTGGTTTGATGGTCGTTATTTAAGCAGGTCAGTCGTTAATAGCAATTCTGCAGTCATGGATTATGCAGAGCGGCTTTATTACGGACCTTAGGATAGATATATGAGTGCGCAACTTTATCGGGTTGCGACACTGAAAGTTTGAGAGTGCTGAATAAGCGAGAGCCGTCTAAGAGGGTAAGGGAATGTCCGACATAACATTGGCAGGCGATGGGTCTACAAGCAGTGACCCGGTAAAAAAAGCTAGCTCGCCCAGTTCGTCCAGCTCTTCTAACGCCAAGCCGGCGCGACTGGATGCTGAGGGTATCAAGAAAGAAATAAGCCAACTCAACAGTTCGCCAGAAGGCCTTAGTTCGGCAACGGCCAAGAGCCTTCTTGAAAAGTATGGGCCGAACGCTATTGTCGCCAAAGAAGACAGTCGCTGGAAAAAACTGCTCGGTTATTTCTGGGGGCCTATTCCGTGGATGATTGAAATAGCGGCACTTATTTCGTTGGCGCGTCAGGACTGGCCAGACTTCATCGTGATTACCGGCCTGCTGCTTTACAACGCGGCTGTCGGTTTTTGGCAGGACAACAAAGCCGCCAGTGCACTGGCGGCGCTGAAGAAAGGTTTGGCACTTAAAGCCCATGCCAAGCGTGATGGGAAGTTGCAAACCATCGATGCGGCCGAACTGGTGCCGGGGGATGTGGTGACGGTGTCCGGTGGGGAGATTTTGCCCGCCGATTTGCTGTTGATCGACGGCGCTTATTTGTCGGTGGATCAGGCGGCGTTGACGGGTGAGTCTTTACCTGTATCGAAGATGGTCGGTGACAGCGGTTACTCCGGCTCTATCGCGCGGCAAGGTTCGATGACCGGTATTGTCACGTCAACCGGTAACAATACGTTCTTTGGACGCACGGCCAAGTTGGTGGCCAGTGCGGGTGCCAAGTCCCACGCCGAACAAGCGGTACTGCGTATCGGGGATTTCCTTATTATCCTCGCGGCCATTCTGGCGCTGATTCTGGTCGGCACGCAGTTATACAAAGACATTGTTGTGCAAGGGCATTGGGCGTGGTCTGAGGCCGGTGATATTGCGCAGTTTGTGTTGGTGTTGCTGATCGCTTCGGTACCGGTGGCCATGCCAGCGGTGATGTCCGTCACCATGGCGCTGGGGGCGTTGGCGTTATCCAAACAAAAGGCCATTGTTTCGCGGTTGTCGGCCATTGAGGAGCTGGCCGGGGTTGATGTGTTGTGCTCCGATAAAACCGGGACGCTGACGCAAAACCACCTGACCGTTGATAGCGCGATCCCTTTTGACCCTAAAACAACCCCCGACGAAGTGATTCTGGGCGCGGCGTTGGCGTGCCAGCCGGAAAGTACGGATGCCATTGACCAGGCTGTATTGAGTGCGCTGAAAGATAAAAAATCGCTGGATGGCTTTAAACAAGTCAGCTTCACGCCTTTTGACCCGGTCAATAAAAAGACCTTGGCGGTGGTGCAAGACGCTTCGCAAAAGCAGACGTCCTATGCCAAAGGGGCGCCGCAAGTGATCGCTACGTTGTGCGGTATCAGTGAGACCTCCAGCGATGATCCGCGCTCCAAGGCTTACTTTGGCAAAGTCAGCGAACTGGCCAGCCATGGCACGCGCGCACTCGGTGTTGCACGCTCGGATGATGGCGGCAAAACCTGGGACCTCCTGGGCTTGCTGGCGTTGCTCGATCCGCCACGCCCTGACGCTAAAGAAACCATTGCCCAGGCACGTGCGCTGGGCCTGTCGGTGAAGATGGTGACGGGCGATGACGTGGCGATTGGTTCCGAAATCTCCCGGCAACTGGGGCTTGGGACGCATCTTTTGGTTGCTGATCAGGTGTTCCCTAAAGATACGGACAACAACCATATTCCGATTGATGCGGCCCGTGCAGTTGAGGCCGCCGACGGGTTTGGGCGCGTGTTCCCGGAGAACAAATACCAGATCGTTAAAGCGCTGCAAGAGCGTAATCACATTGTTGCAATGACAGGGGATGGTGTTAACGACGCCCCGGCCTTGAAACAGGCTGAATGCGGTATTGCGGTGTCGGGTGCAACGGACGCGGCAAGATCGGCCGCCGCGCTGATTTTGACCGCCCCGGGGTTATCCACGATTGTGAATGCCATTGAAGAAGCGCGGGCTATCTTCGAGCGTATTACCTCGTATGTGTACTACCGGATTGCGATGACGATTTGCATCATGTTTGTGGTGGTGCTGTCTTATTTGGTGTTCGGCGTGCGTCCGTTGACCGCCATCATGATTGTGGTACTGGCGTTGCTGGATGATATTCCGATCATGACCATCGCCTATGACAACGTCAGAATAGCCAAGAAACCGGTGCGGTGGGATATGCACCGAATCATCATATTCTCTTCACTGATGGGGTTGATGGCACTGGCGCAGAGCTTTGGTCTTGTTCTGATCTCGATGTACTGGATGAACAACGCAGAACTGATGCATGTGTTTGCACTCGACCTGAGTCATCTACAGACCATGTTGTTCTTGCAGTTGGCAGCGGGCGGCCACTTGTTGCTGTTTGTGGTGCGTAACCGTAACAGCGTGTTCAAACCACCGTTCCCGTCGTTGCCGCTGTTGTTGGCGGTTATCGGTACGCAGATTGTCGCGGTATTTATTTGTGCCTTCGGTATTTTCGTCCCGGCTATTTCGTGGGAACTGATCGGCGTTGTCTGGGTGTACGTCCTTGTCTGGATGGTGATCATCGATATCGTGAAGTTGATCTACTTCTCCGTCGTCGACAAGCGTGAAAAACAAAGCGAAAACCTGACTAAAGCCATCGCATGATTAGGGAAGCCAGACTATGAGCCTTATGAGTAAGTTGATTGTTAAGCCAGGGTCAAAAATTCGCCTCGCTGACGTAGACCCTGATTTTCATGGTCCTTATAAATCGGAAAAGGATGCGCAAAAGCATCTTGATCAACAGTCCGCCAGCATCTCTGACCTGCAGAAGAAGCTCTATGCCGAGCGCAAACATTCCTTGCTGATTGTTTTGCAGGGCATTGATGCGGCCGGTAAAGATGGCACTTGCTGGCATGTGTTGCGATCGATGAACCCGCAAGGCACCAATGTGCATGGTTTCAAGCAGCCGACACCCGAAGAAAGCAGCCATGATTTTCTTTGGCGGGTGCATCCCCATGTACCCGCCGACGGCAACGTGGCTATCTTTAACCGTTCGCACTATGAAGACGTGCTTGTGCAGCGCGTGCACAAAATGGCGCCCGGCAAGGTTATTGAAAAGCGCTACGACCTGATCAATGCGTTTGAAAGCACCGTGCATTCGAATAACACGACGATCTTGAAGTTCTTCTTGTACATCTCGCCTGAAGAGCAACTCAGACGCTTTGAAGAGCGTCTGGATGATCCAATGCGACAGTGGAAAATCAGCGAGGGTGACTATTCAGAGCGCGCCCTGTGGGACGACTACATCAAGGCGTATGAGGCGATGTTGAACAAATGTTCGACTGATCATGCGCCCTGGTATGTCATCCCGGCCAACCACAAGTGGTTCCGCAACCTGGCTGTCGGGAGCATTGTTGAGAAGACGCTCAAAGACATGAAGATGCAGTTGCCCAAACCTACGGTTGATCTCAAAGAAATCAGAAGGAAGTACCACCAGGCCAAGAAAGAAAAGCTCTAAATCATTAGAGCGCCGCCCTGAAGGTTTTGAACGTTCAGGGCGGCGATGGCCAGGTCTGACATCTCATGGCGTTTCCTGTTGGTTGATCAGAGCAGGAAGCGCTATTGGCATTTAGCGGTTCACCTTATATCGGCCTGTGACGGGCTTCATTGCATTAGGCGTCGTTATGTACACAACCCTGCTCATTTTCTTCATGGTTTATTTGGTAATGGGTGTCGGTAAGCTGCCGGCATTTAACGTGGACAGAACGGGCGCTGCAGTCGTTGGCGCCCTGGCCATGATCGTAGCAGGAAGCCTTAGCCCGCAAGCCGCGTGGGATGCCATCGACTACCGCACCCTTGGGCTGTTGTTTGGCTTGATGGTGGTGTCGGGGGCGTTCACGGTCTCGGGGTTTTATGCCTGGGCTGCGGAGAAAGTCGCAACGCTGAAAATTACTCCGGTCGCGCTGTTAGCAGTGTTTATTGCCGTCAGTGCCGGACTTTCCTCATTGCTGACCAATGACGTGGTGGTGTTGTCGATGACGCCGCTGCTGGTCAGCGTGGCGCTGGCGCGGGGGCTTAACCCGGTGCCGTTTCTGCTGGCATTTTGTTTTGCAGCCAACGCCGGTGCCGCGGGCACCCTGATCGGCAGCCCGCAAAACATGATTGCGGCGCAAGCGCTTGATCTCTCGTTTAACGAGTTCATGATTGCCGCAGGGGTGCCGGCGCTTTTATCGCTGCCCATCATCTGGTGCATCATCGCGTGGCAATACCGTGGCAAATGGACGCTTGAGCGTAAGACCGATAAAGCGGTCGTTCACCCTCCCGTACAGCTCGATAAAGTCGAAACGACCAAGGCCATCATCGTCGCCAGCGCCGTGATCATCGCTTTGGTGGCCGACATATGGCCGCGAGAACTGGTGGCCTTGGCCGGCGCGGGCATCCTGCTGGTCAACCGCAGCCTGGCTTCCAAAGACGTGCTCAAGCAAGTTGACGGCAACCTGCTGCTGCTGATTATCGGCTTGTTCATTTGCAACCAGGCACTTGCCAACACCGGCTTGCCGCAATCGCTGTTTGACTGGTTACGCCATGTGGGCATCGACGTTAACGACCCTATTTCGCTGTTTGTGGCCGGTTCATTGCTCAGTGATGTGGTCGGCAACAACCCGGCGGTCATGCTGTTGTCCCCTTATTTGCACCCTGACGGCAATGCACAGTCGTTAGGTGCTGCGATAGCGTTGGGTACCGGGTTTTCGAGCAACCTTATTATTTTCGGCAGCCTGGCCGGGATCATCGTCGTGGAACAGGCTGCGGGGTGCGGTATCAAGATCTCGTTCGGGTCATTCGCAAAGTCCGGGGTGCCGGTGACCTTGGTGACCCTGCTGATGGCGGGGTTGTGGATTGCGTTTTTGTGAGGGGAGGGCTCGGCAGCGGCTACAGGGGTTTAGTGTTCGCTGGCTGTAGGAGCGAGCTTGTCTCGCGATCTTTTCAGCATGGTTTACGGCTGCTACGCACCCGGACGTAGCCTCGCAAGGCTCGTCAACTGCTACGGGGGAGCGTGAGCTCTGTGTAGATACCGTCTTAAATCTCACCGCGCAAGTGCAAGTTTCGGGTCATATGCTTGACCCGATTTGAGCACCCCGTAAATGAAATGCAGCAGCTTACGCATCGCTGCGCAGATGATCTGCATGGGGGCTTTGCCGTTGGCCTCCAGGCGGTCTTTCATCGCTTTTATCGCTTCATTGTGTTTCAGCGCCACCATGCCGGGCATATACAGGCCCGCCCGCAGGCGTGCCGAACCAATTTTCGAGATTAGCGTATGGCCCTTGAACTTCCCTGACTCCTGCAGCTTTGGGTTTAATCCGGCAGCAGCGACCAATTGGCGAGGATCAGTGTATTTGCGCAGATCACCCAGCTCAGCCAGCAGCCGCTCAAGTGTTTTCTGCCCGATACCGTCGATGGTCACGATCAGGTCCCGCATCTGGCGCATGTCCGGGTCGTCATCGATGTGTTTTTTGATAGCTTTATGCGTTTCAGCGATCTCTTTTTCGATATGGCTTAGAACAGAGTTGATCGAGTCTTTGACCTTTTCGTCAGATACGTCCAGGCGGTTGCGCTCCATTTGCTCCATTTCCTGAAGGTCATCCAGGCGGCTCACCATTGCTTTCAACTGGCGATATTTCAAAGGCTCAGGTGCCCATGAGTGAAGCTTTTCATTCTTTTCGCGAGCAAAATCGGCGAGCAGTTTGGCATCGCTTTTATCAGTCTTGATCCGGCGCAGTTCACTGCCAGCGAACGCACTGGTCGTAGCCGGATTCGCTACACATACCCTGTAACCTTTGTTGTAGACGAATTCAGCGAGCGCCAGGTGATAGACGCTTGTGGCCTCCATCACGATCAGGGCTGAAGGTTCGACGTGCTTGTCCAGCCAGGCTTCAAACTCTTTGAAACCCTTTGGATCATTGGCTAGCTTGGCCTTGGTTTTGTGCTTGCCATTGGGCAAGTGTGTAGCGATATCAAACGTGTTCTTTGCGATGTCGACGCCTACGAAACTGGACATAATCGTCTCTCCACTGGATCTCGTTTTCGATCATCACTGCACTCTGTCCAACCTTGCGAATGCGGGCTCTAGCCAGAGGCGGGCCCAAGATACCGTTCGAACTATACGAGTGAGTATGGAGGGTTGGAGCCCATCTACGTTGCAGGCAAGAAGCCTAAGGAGCTGTACGGCTTCCAGATCCCTCCCTCGATGATCAGTCGAGAACTATCGCTCCTGACGGAGCGATAGTCGAGATACAAGGAGCTGCCGAAGGCTGCGATCTTTTGACGGTATTTTGGTGGGCACAAAAAAGCCGCGCATTGAGCGGCTTTTAATGTGGTGGGCCCAGCAGGACTCGAACCTGCGACCAAGGGATTATGAGTTGCTGGGCGAACGAGTATGCCTAGAGAAAGCGTTCGTAGGTGAACGTAGGTTGGCATAGCTGGAGGTCCCGTAGTTACAGGTGCTTAGCGTAATTTTGAGAAGGTTGCTCAAGCTGGGGACTGTACCGTGGTGGTACTGATTTTGCACCGAGGTTCTGCCCCGTACGGTGATCGCCCTGATGCGGGCGTTTGGCCGGCAGGTGATCCCGAGAGTGTGGAGACGATCGAGCACGGGGAATTGCTGATGGGACTTGGCTGCGAGGTGGCGCAGGGCTACGGTATTGTCCGGCCGATAGTCGGGTTGGTCTAGATGTATCTATACCCGCATCAACGGGTAGTGCAGCGCTAGACGTACCCGTATCGGCCCGGCTAGCGGTCCCGGAATACTGGTTGGTGTGTGCGGTGGAACTGATCGTTTGCATGCACTCGTAGCCGCTCCAGCCACTCCTCGGCACACGTGCGCGAGACACCCAGCGCACGGGCGGCCTCCAGCAACAGGGCGTACTCAGTGCGCAAGGTGGTCGGAATTACGCCAGGATCGTCGGTGTTCACAGTTACCCGTATCGGTCCCCGACGCAGCCCGAACCGATTGTGCCGTGCGCCCTTTTCAAGCACGCTTTCGTCAGGCGGGTTCCAGCGGAAAATCGGATGGTCCTCGTAGCGGCGTATCCGCGCGATATACACGTTGGAGCTGGGGTTGGTCTCGAATATCACACCGCGCTGGTCGTACTCGTCGATCAGCCAGTCCTGAAGGGCCTCCATCAGTTCAAGGTCGTCTTCGGTTTCGTAGTCCAGCAGTAGCTGTAGATGGGCGTCATGGCGCGGTAGCAGATAATCGGTCGTCGCATGGGGGCGCACACTGACCCGCACGGTCAGTGGCTTGTCATTGCCTTGCTTGATGTGTGTCGAACGGCGCCAGTAGAGCCGCTCGGGGGTGGGATCGGCATGGCTACCATTGAGCTTGTCGAAATCAATGGCTGATAGCCGCGTCAGATCCGGAACTGCGGCAAGCACCTTGGCATCTTTCATACAGTTGCTGCGGTAGCCTTCCAGCATGTGGAAGCAGTTGCGCCTCAGGCTCCAGGCGTCGTGCAAGGTATGCGGACTGATAAAACGGGCCGTTGCGGTGGTGACGGGAGTTTTCTTGTCCGTGTCGGGATAGAACGCATTCAGGTAGTTTGTGCCAACCCACGGAACATGGGCTGCGAACTGTGCAATGCGACGCTCCAGGCGTGGCAAGACCTTGTTGGCCAGTGGCAGGCGCGGCGCCAGTAATGTCGCGTTGTGCCAGAGCCATACCAGGTTGTCCAGGTGCTCATCGACCGGCAACAACATGTCGCCCTGGTTTTCACACCAGATATGCGGGGATACACCCAGTGCCAAGGCGTGACCGATGCGATCACCGTGGCGCATTTCGCAGAAGCGAACGGTTTCATCGATATGGCGCATGCCCGACAGTGGGTGGGCATAGTCTTCACCGGCATGGATGCTCAAATGAAAGCCATTGTGTGCGCCAGCTTTGCGCGCGTTGGGTTGCAAGCCCGAACGAAGCCAGCGCAGCATGGGGGCGTAGATTTCATTGCGGGTCTTGTTTTCATCACCCGCAACATCGAAGCCACGAACCCAGGCATCAGGTTCGAAGTGAAAATGCGGGCTTAGATACCCATCTAGAAACGTGGGATCAGACCAGCCGGTTTGTTGGCTGAGTTTCTGAAAAAGGTTTTCACCCTCGAGCCAGAGTTGACTGCGATTCTTCAGGTGTTCGGTGCGGCGCAGGAAATGCACACAGAAATGCCAGCACTCCATCTGTGCCTTGAAGCGGGCGGCTTGTTTTGCATTGACCTGCTTCAGAAACGGCACACTGCCTTGGCCGTGATGGCGATTGATCGCCAGCGCCCAGCCACGAATACTATCGGGGCTGAACACTTTCTCGCTGATCTTGATTTCTGCGACGTCGGCGGCACCTTGAAACAGTTTTCGCACGCTGCCTTGTGCAAAGGCGCTACGTTGTTTCGGGGTGTGTGATTTCGAGCCGGAGGCCGAGGCAAATTTCCCGTATATGCCGGAGAACCGCGAGAGGCCCTGGCCGTCCATGATCAGTTGGCGACGCTTGCTCATCAACGCCGATATCAGAAAGAAGATGCTCATCCGCAGCATGGGGGGGCGGCGTCAGACTGGTACTGAGTCCAGAGCCATACCAGCAGCCAGAGCCATGCCTTGTCCAGGTCGCCGAGGGTGACCGCAAGGGCAATCTGGCGCTTGAGCCAGTTCGGTTTGCGGATGTCGTCTTCGCAACCCTGCAGATGGGCTAGGCTAGACCAATCGAGGATTGTCACTGGGTCCGTCATATGCCGGTCGCCCAAGGCGCGACTACAGAGGTCCAGTATATGAATCTGCCGGGGTTTGCCGACTGCTTCTCGGGACGGCCATTCACGCAGCAAGGCATGGGTGAGCCGATGTAGTGGGGCAAAGTCCTCCATACCTGGTTCGTTGGCCAGCTGGTTCATCAGGATTATGCCGTCGAAATGAATGCCGCCCAGATGGACATGGCCTTCGGCAAACGGCTTGTTGCTGATCGGAGGAGGGCTGAACAACGGTTGCTGGGCTTGCACGATACGGCAGATATCGTCAGAGTGAAGCCCAGCAGATTTTTTGAACTGCTTTGCCAGGTGCCAGGCCACTACTACGCTGGGGTCCAGTTTGGCACACATGCTGGCATAGTCCCGTAGCCGCTCCGGGCGGTAGTGGATGTAGTCGCCATTGCACAGAAACAAGTCGTCGAACAGGGCATCCAGCGGCTTGATGTCCGGTGTGCGGAGCAGCGTTGCGGGCCACGCGTGCGCCGCCGCGCTGTTCAGGTCGTTCAGGCGGTAGCGGCCATGGTGACGCTGGTCAATTTCGTGCGCCAGACGTTGCAGGTAAACCTTGTGGCGCTTATCGAATTCACCGAGTCGCTCGGCAGCTTGCGGCGACAGCAGGTCGGCCCGCAGCTGGTCGACCAGACTCTGGCTTGACAGCAGGCTTGTAACTGTCAGCTCTAGCAGGGATTGCTCGAGCATGTCAGTTGTCCTCTTTACTCACGTGAGTGTTGAGGTAGTCGAAATGCGGGTTGCTGAGGAATGTTTCTTCCCCGATATGGTATCCCTTGGCCATTTCGACGATGTTGTTGATATCGAGTTTTCGAATCTCGAGGTTCTGAAGCGCGTCTTTGATCGGGCCTTTGATCTTGAAGTACTTCTTTATAATAGTGGTCAGCTGGCGGCTTTTATTTTCATCGACATTGATCAGTTCAATGAACTCATCGTCGAGCTCAAGGGTCGTTCCCGCACTCTGATAGGTGGCCTCAACCAACATGTGTAGCGGATGTGTGGCCAGCGCGTGAGTGTAAGACCGTATTTCCCTTCCGAATGAACGATTACCGGAGCGGTGCATGAAAGGCGATATATTTTGCAGATAGAGACCGCTATTCTCGAAGTTTTCCCCTTCGCCCACATTCACGTCTGCAATGATGTAGGGCATTCCGAACACCTCACCTTTTTCCAGGCTCGCAAATGCGCTCCAGAGGCTGCGATAGGCCCGTCTGGCAACGTCTGCCAAATGATGGAGACTTTCCTTGGCTGGGTTCTGGTTGATTTTCAGCGGTTGATTGAACAGCCATGCCTGACTGAAGTATCGGTTCAATACATTGAACACCAGCCAGCCTGAAAGCAGTTGCTGGTCGATGCGTTCGGTCTTGCGCCACTCATTGATCTGTTGAGTAAGGTCGGCGATTGCAGAGTCGTAGACGGTATCCACTGCCCCTTCATCCGGGGGTGTCTCCAGCTCGCTGCTGACCATTCCGGTGATGGCAGGGAGGGAGTAGAACGGCGCACGCGCGATGATGGTGGTGATGTCCCGAGGTTCCAGGTCACGCACCAGACTCGCGATAACCAATTCGAAAAGCCGGCCGCAGTAGATCAGGTTGGCTTTCTTGCTCTCGTTATAGAAGCTGCGGTGAAGCATTAGGTCGATAAGGAGTTGGGTCTGTTCGTTGAGGGCAATTGAATTCTTCGTTTTGGTAGCATAACCGGCCTCAGGGTACGTATACGGGAAATCGCCATTGAAGGGCAGCGAATGAACCCAGGTGGAAGGCGCTCGATGGTACAACTCATCGCCGATGAATTGGCGGTGCATTTTTGGGAATGATTTAATTGTTTCAAACGATAAATGTTGAGGTTTGAACAGCGGCGTCTCGAATAGATCTGACAGTTTCGCTGTCGGCGTTTTCATCAGGTTAGCAAAGTGCTGGTCTGCCATCAGTGATAGGTACATTGCATTTTCGCTGAGCTCATGGCGCAGGTGGCGGAGCAGTACCGACTTGGACTCAAGTATCAGGTTCTGCCACTGCTGGAGATCCGCTCCGTCAACGTCCTGAAGCTGGTTGAAGAAATCTGCATAGGCTCGATTTCGCGCCGTTTCCCGCTGGCTTTTCCCCGTCAGGTTCTGAGCTTTCTGATAGTCCTCGGAGAACTGTGCCATACGCTGCGCGGCACTGGCAGGCATGAACATCAGGCGGTGTAATGCATAGTCATCCAATGCGTTGGTCCGAAGCCCCATCAGGACCGCATGCAGCTTGGGGATCTCGTGTCTCATGGCGAAGATCAACTGAGCGAGCTCGCGTACCGTCTCTACCGATATCGTGAGGCGCCGCCCTTCGCTGGTGTTTATCCTTTCATTGAGAAGGGCATCTACCCAGCGCCAGAATGTGTGAAGTGAAAAGTAATCGTTGGCACCGTTACACAGCACAATGTCTTTGCGCTCGAGATAGCTGCCGGCAGAGGGCATTTCCCGACGAAGTTGCAGGGGCATGACCTTGCGTTGGTATTCTGTTGCAAGATCCTTGGCCTTTTGAATGACGTCTTCGGCCCTGATATCACTGTCGTCGGTGATTCGCGCATGAAAACCCCTCCACGTGACTTCGTGGTACAGAGACAGGTCGCCGCTGATGATAGGTTGCGCATAGGGGGAGGTGAGGTAACGCCTAACCACTTCCAGGTTTTCGAAAGCGCGGTTCATCGAAGTGTCGACATCGTCGATCGGCAATACCAGCAACTTCTTGCCGATCAGGTCCAGCGCTTTCTTGAACAGAATATGAACCTGCTGCATCAGGTCATGGCTGCCCATGAATGCCCGCAGTTTATCCAGGCCGTACTTTTCCCGCTGTGACTGCAGATTTTCCAGTGTGTTGCCCAATACTTGAAGCTGATGATGGAACGCTTCTGCCTTGTGGTCGGCGCAGCTGAGCGCACGTGCAATAGTTTTGTCGCGAATTATGGCTGCGACAATCACGTTCAAAAACAGGTCATCAGTGTCTTCGAGCAGGGTTGGGTCGACCGGTTTGAGGATATGGACCTGATTTTCCAGTTCCGGGTGCTCACATTCGAGATACAGCTTCAGGTTGACCAAGACCGAACTCTTGCCGGCGCCGCGCTTGCCATCAATCAGGATTGCGCTGTGAGAACGATACAGGTCGACATCGTCATCGTTATCCGGCTGGTTGTTCAGGCTGTCGGCCAGCAGGGTGGCCAGATCCTGGTAAATCTCGCGCGCCAGCAGTGTGCTCGCATCCTTTTGAACGGCCTGTTCCTTCTGTTCGATGGGGAGACGTATGATCGATCTATCTGCGCTTCGTGCTTTGAACACCGGTACATTCCTGGTAAGGCGCCGAATGCCTGGATCAAGTGATCAGGGCGCGTGTCGTCCGCAGGGAACGGGCGGCGCGTGTATTCAGGCATGCTACTGGTGCCCTAAGCTGCCCGCAACAGATCAATAGGGTCAGTAGTAACTACTTTTGCGCGCTAAAGGGCTCGTTTTGTCTGGCACAATCTGCCACCTCTGCACGTACGAATGTCATCCGGCTAAATGCTCTGAATGTGATTCGTTCCTTGACCAGGACCAGAGCAAATATGGTTCGTTATGCAACGGATGCGAGGAAGCGGTTCACCAGATGCGAGAGTACGAGCTTGCGGTAAGGGCGAGCGGCAATACCGATGGAGATGAGGTCTAGCGGGTAAAAAGGCCAGGTGACGTTATGCAGGGTTTTGCAAGTGGCACGCAAAACGGCACGCAATGCGTGCCGTTTTTTGTGTATCAACAGCCAGTGAGGCTGATGTACCTGGTTTATATGGTGGGCCCAGCAGGACTCGAACCTGCGACCAAGGGATTATGAGTCCCCTGCTCTAACCAACTGAGCTATAGGCCCTTAGTAAGCCGGGGATTATAACGATGGTTTCTTACGAGTGCTATCCGAAAAGTCTTAATTAGAGGTACGAAGAATTCTGCGTGCGAATTCTGTCGCATTTAAAGGCGTGCAGGCGCTGTATTGCCCACAAAGCAAAACCCCCGGCAGGGCCGGGGGTTTTGGGATCACTCGTCGAGGAAGGAGCGTAAGTGCTCGCTTCTCGTCGGGTGGCGCAGCTTACGCAGCGCTTTGGCTTCGATTTGACGAATCCGCTCACGGGTAACGTCGAACTGCTTACCAACCTCCTCAAGGGTGTGGTCGGTATTCATGTCGATACCGAAACGCATGCGCAGTACTTTGGCTTCACGTGCCGTCAGGCCGCCGAGTACGTCGCGTGTCGCTTCTTTAAGGCTCTCAACGGTGGCTACATCGATTGGCGACTGCATGGTCGAGTCTTCGATGAAGTCGCCCAGATGGGAGTCTTCGTCATCACCGATCGGGGTTTCCATGGAGATCGGTTCTTTAGCGATCTTCAATACCTTGCGGATTTTGTCCTCAGGCATTTCCATGCGTTCGCCCAGCTCTTCCGGGGTCGGTTCACGACCCATTTCCTGCAGCATCTGGCGGGAAATACGGTTGAGCTTGTTGATCGTCTCGATCATGTGCACCGGAATACGGATGGTGCGGGCCTGGTCGGCGATCGAGCGAGTGATCGCCTGACGGATCCACCAGGTGGCATAAGTCGAGAATTTGTAGCCACGGCGGTATTCAAACTTGTCTACCGCTTTCATCAAGCCGATGTTGCCTTCCTGGATCAGGTCGAGGAACTGCAAACCACGGTTGGTGTACTTCTTGGCGATGGAGATCACCAGACGCAAGTTCGCTTCAACCATCTCTTTCTTCGCGCGGCGGGCCTTGGCCTCACCGATCGACATGCGACGGTTGATGTCTTTGATCTCAGCAACCGTCAAGCCGGTTTCTGCTTCCAGTGCCGACAGCTTTTGCTGGCAACGAATGATATCCGGTTGCAGGCGGCCAATGGCTTCAGCGTATTTGCTTTTGCCTTTGGCCAGCGAATCGCTCCAGCTTTCGTCAACTTCGTTGCCTGGGAACAGGCGCAGGAAGTCGGCGCGTGGCATACGTGCATCACGTACACACAGCTGCATGATGGCGCGTTCTTGTGCACGCAGACGCTCCAGGGCACTGCGAACACGCTCAACCAAACCTTCGAATTGCTTCGGAACCAGTTTGATCGGCATGAACAGCTCAGCCAGGGCAATCAGTTCGATGATGGCTTGCTTGCTAGCGCGGCCGTGCTTTTTCAGCGCCTTGCGAGTGATTTCCATCTGATCAGAGACGGCACCAAAACGCTGGGCGGCAATGATCGGATCTGGACCGCTTTCAGCTTCTTCTTCATCGTCTGAAGATTCGGCGTCGTCATCCTCGCTGTCGTCGTCAGCTTTAGCAGCTTTGGCGTCGACAGGTGGCGGAACTTCGGCGGCAGGTGGCGTAATACCGTCGTCCGGGTCGATATAACCGCTCAGAACGTCGGACAGGCGGCCACCTTCGGTGGTGACGCGAGTGTACTCGGAGAGAATGTGGTCAACCGTGCCAGGGAAGTGCGCGATTGCGCTCATCACTTCACGGATGCCTTCTTCGATACGCTTGGCGATTTCAATTTCGCCTTCACGTGTCAGCAACTCTACCGTACCCATTTCACGCATATACATACGTACAGGGTCAGTCGTACGACCAATATCGGTCTCTACTGCCGCCAACGCTGCGGCTGCTTCTTCAGCAGCGGCTTCGTCGGTGTCAGCATCGGCCAACATAAGGGCGTCCGCATCCGGAGCACTCTCGTGTACGGGGATCCCCATGTCATTAATCATGCGGATGATGTCTTCCACTTGCTCCGGATCTGAAATATCTTCGGGCAGGTGGTCGTTGACCTCTGCGTAAGTCAGATACTTCTGCTCACGGCCGAGGGTGATCAACTCTTTGATACGAGACTGCTGTTGCGCTTTTCCGGACATAACACCCTATCCACTGAAGGTCTTGGCGGGCAAAAAACAAGCCGAGGATTATACCTTAGCTGTGACCTCACGCGCCAGTTGAGGTCGGGTTTGATGCAGGATTATTGCGACTCAAGAGGTCGCGTAACTGGTTTTTTTCCTCGGTACTAAGCTCGCCTTGACGTGCTTTTCGAAGAAGTTGCTCTAGATTTCGCTCACGTTGGCGTGCTGACAAGCTAGTTATGGTGTCGAAAAACTGTTGTTCAAGGTTATCGGCGTCAATTAGCCATTCCTTTTCCAGCAGTCGTTGTAACAATCGACCCTGCTCGGTGCCGTGCCAGCGCGACAGCAACTGAATAGAGCTTAGCTTAGGATTTTTCTGTACGGCTTCTACCAGAGCAATCAGTAGCTGATTATTGGTCTGGTCTTCGGCCGCAAAGTGCCCGGCGTCCTCAACTTTTTTTGCCAGTTGGGGATGGTGCAGCAGGGTGCGCAAGGCCGTTAGCGTAGGCGGTTCGACGCCGACCGGCACCCAGGCCTGCTCGCGCTCACCGCCTCGTTTGCCTTTTTTGTCCCAAGGTTTGTTTTCCCACTTTTTACCGCCAGCGCCAGGCTTTTTCGGGGTCCATTCCTGTTGGGGGATGTACACGTCCGGTTGCTGGAAGTCGCTGTAGTCGGGCATTGCGTCGTAATCAATGCCGGGGTCGTAAGCGGGTTGGGCCTGGGGTTTTACGGGTGCGCTTTGTGCCAGTTGGCTGACCATGTCGTGGGTCAGGCCGGTGATTTCGGTCAGGCGCTGACGCATCAGCGTGCGCAGGTTGGCGCCTGGCACTTTGTCGATCAACGGTGCTGCCAGCGTGACCATGTGGGCTTTGCCCTCAAGCGACCGCGGGTCGGCTTCTTCGGTCAGTTGCTGGAAAAAGTAATCGGCCAGCGGTTGCGCGTGCTGGTTGATGCGCGCCTTGAAGGCATCGGTGCCTTCGGAGCGCACCAATGTGTCCGGGTCTTCGCCCTCGGGCAAAAACAGAAAGCGCGCACGGCGACCGTCCTGCAAGCACGAAAGTGTGGCTTCAAGGGCGCGCCAGGCAGCGTTGCGGCCAGCCTGGTCGCCGTCAAAGCAGAATAGAACGCTGGGCACCACGCGAAACAAGCGTTTCATGTGCTCTTCGCTGGTGGCGGTACCCAAGGTGGCAACGGCATTGCGCAGGCCTTGCTGGGCCAGTGCGATCACGTCCATGTAGCCTTCGACCACGATGATTTCATCGAGGCTGCGGTTGAATTTGCGTGCCTCGAACAGCCCGTAGAGTTCCTGGCCCTTGTGGAACACAGGGGTTTCCGGGGAGTTCAGGTATTTGGGTTTGTCGTCGCCGAGCACGCGGCCGCCGAACGCAATGATGCGGCCACGGCTGTCGCGGATCGGGAACATCACGCGGTCGCGAAAGCGGTCGTAGCGTTTGCCGGTCTCGGCGTTCTCCACCAGCAGCCCGGCGTCAATCATCGCCTTTTGCTGCAGCGTGTCGTTGCTCAAGTGCTTGAACAGGTTGTCCCAGCCGGGCGGGGCGAAACCGAGGCCAAAGTCGCGAGCGATTTCGCCGGTCAGGCCGCGGCCTTTGAGGTATTCGACGGCGACTTTGCGCGCAGGATGGCTCTTGAGCGCTTGCCGGTAAAAGTCGGCGGCGGCGGTCAGAAGCGGGTAAAGCGGTGAGTCGGTAGGTTGCCGTGGCTTGTGTGAGCGGCCGCCTTCTTCTCGGGGGATCTCCATGCCGGCAGCTTTTGCCAGCTCTTCGACGGCCTGGGGGAAGTCCAGGTTGTCGTGGTCCATGATGAAGCCGAGGGCATTGCCGCCTGCGCCGCAACCAAAGCAGTAATAAAACTGTTTGTCGGGGCTGACGCTGAACGAGGGCGTTTTTTCTTTATGAAACGGGCAGCAAGCCGTGTAGTTCTTGCCTGCTTTCTTCATTTGCACGCGCGAGCTGACGACATCGACGATATCGGTGCGGTTCAGAAGGTCGTCAATAAAGCTCTGGGGGATTAACCCGGCCATGGCGTTCTCGTCATCACGGAGCAGAAATTAACCCAGATGAATGGCTTGGCATGATGGCGTGCACGCAGGTGCATGGCTCGATCGTGTGGCGTCTGCTCAGTCATTGTGGGGAAGTGTATCTGTCGAATCTCATCTGACTAGGGTTTTAATCAGTGCGAATATGTTCGATAGGTGTTGCGCTCTGAGTCCGAATTGACCTGTGGTGGGTCTCGGGTGGCTCATAAGCAGGCACAGGAGAAGTACCTTGGGCTGATTGTCTTGGGAGAATCAGGAAAAGTGTGCTCGTCGGTAGCCTTGTAAGGCTCGTCAGTAAAGACGTGCACCGCTGGTTGTTAAAACCAGGTCTGACGTGGTGTTACGCTTTGTCGCGGTCGCATCTGCGGCCTTGACGGTAGAGCATGTAACTTGCTGCAACTGCCTACGGCCCGGCTTTAGGCCGGGCTTGGCAGAAGCTTGCAACGAACGTCTGTGTATTAGTACAGACGAACGGCGCGGCGCTGCTCGCGCTGAACTTTCTTCGCGTGACGCTTAACAGCTGCTGCTGCTTTGCGCTTACGCTCAGAAGTCGGCTTCTCGTAAAATTCGCGGCTGCGAACTTCAGCCAGTACACCGGCTTTTTCGCAGGAGCGCTTGAAACGACGCAGAGCTACGTCGAAGGGTTCGTTCTCTTTTACTTTGACGGCTGGCATCCAGAGCTACCTTCATTCATTACCGGGGTCAACGTCCCAAGGCTAAATTGCGTTGTAAGACGTCGGTTTTTAAGGGTTGCGGATGTTAACCCCTCAACGCCCGGAATGCAAAGCCTCTGATCGAAAACCGCTGGTCGGGGGCGGGAGTGGCGACTATTATGCGCGCCTTCGAATTGAGCCTCAACAAGGCGTAAACCCATGCTAGTACTGGGATTAGAAACTTCCTGCGACGAAACCGGCGTCGCGCTATACGACAGTGAACGCGGGCTTTTGGCCGATGCGCTGTTCAGTCAGATCGACCTGCACCGCGCTTATGGCGGTGTGGTGCCGGAGCTTGCCTCGCGTGATCACGTCAAGCGCATGCTGCCCTTGATTCGTCAGGTGTTGGCTGAGGCCGATTGCGTGCCTACAGAGATTGACGCCATTGCCTATACGGCAGGGCCGGGACTGGTCGGGGCCTTGCTGGTCGGGGCTTCGTGTGCCCAAGCGCTGGCCTTTGCCTGGGGTATTCCTGCCCTTGGCGTGCATCACATGGAAGGCCATTTATTGGCCCCCATGCTGGAAGAACAGCCACCTGAGTTCCCGTTCGTCGCTTTGTTGGTGTCGGGCGGCCATACGCAGCTGGTGCGTGTCGATGGCATCGGTCAATACGAGCTCTTGGGCGAGAGCCTGGATGATGCGGCGGGCGAAGCCTTCGATAAAACCGCCAAGATGATGGGGTTGCGTTATCCGGGCGGCCCTGAGATCGCGCGCCTGGCTGCACAAGGGGTTGCCGGGCGTTTTGTGTTCCCGCGGCCGATGACCGATCGTCCGGGGCTGCAATTCAGTTTTAGCGGCCTTAAAACCTTCGCGCTGAATACCTGGCAGCGTTGTGTGGACGCGGGCGAAGATACGGAGCAGGCGCGTTGCGATATTTCGCTGGCGTTTCAGCAGGCCGTTGTCGAGACCCTGACCATCAAGTGCAAGCGTGCGCTGAAGGCTGCCGGGATGAAGCGCCTGGTCATTGCGGGGGGTGTGAGTGCGAACAAGGCGCTGCGTGAATCGCTCGAGAAAATGCTCGGTGAGATGAACGGTCAGGTGTACTACGCTCGCCCGGAGTTCTGCACGGATAATGGCGCGATGATTGCCTATGCCGGGTGTCAGCGTTTACTGGTGGGCCAACACGAAAGCCTGGCGATCAGCGTGCAGGCGCGCTGGCCGATGGAGCAGTTGCCACCGCTGTAAGGGTTCAGAAATGCCGTTCGCGCCCAGCCATCAGGTCGCGTAGATTGCTGCGGTGCCGCCACACTATGAGCGTCGTCAGGGCGCTCATGGGCAGCAGCGCTGCAGGTTCTTGCCAGGCCAGCAAGGGCAGGGTGAGGGGAGCGGCAATCAGTGAGGCCAGCGAGCTCGTGCGGCTGAGCTGGAAGGTCAGCAGCCATGCGACAGCAGCCAGCAGCGCGGCGGGCGGATAAAGGCCCAGCAGCATGCCGGCAGCGGTGGCAACGCCCTTGCCGCCGCGAAAGCGAAAGTACAGTGGGTACATGTGCCCTACAACGGCGCAGGCGCCGATCCAGGCTTGTTGCTGGAGCGTGCAGCCCAGTTGATAGGCCAGCAATACCGGTAAAAGCCCTTTGCACAGATCGCCAAGCAAGGTCAGGATGGCGAGCTTTTTACCGGCCAGGCGCAACATGTTGGTTGCGCCAGCATTGCCTGAGCCACTCATTCGCGGGTCGGGATTTCCCGTCAGGCGGCTGAGCAAAATAGCGAAGGACATAGAACCAAGCAGGTAGGCGAGCATCGCCAGTAACCAAAACATGCTAACTATTCCGGGCAAGGACGCCCTGATTCTAACGGCGCATTGCGCCCTTGTCGTGCTGCGGAGAAGAGTGCTTGGACAGAGTGTTTATCGAAGGCCTGGAAGTTGACACCGTTATCGGTGCTTATGACTGGGAGCGCGGCATCCGTCAGTGCCTGCGGCTTGATCTGAGTTTTGCGTGGGATAACCGCCCGGCAGCGGCCGGAGACGACCTGACCCTGGCATTGGATTACGCCAGTGTGTCAGCGCGCATCCAGGCGTTTGCCGAGCAGGCTCAGTTCCAGCTGGTAGAAACGTTTGCCGAACGTTTGGCGCAAGTGCTGATGAGTGAATTCAATATTCCCTGGTTGCACCTCAAGCTGACCAAGCCCGGCGCCGTTGCGGCGGCCACAGGGGTGGGTGTGGAGATTGAGCGCGGATGCCGCTAACAGAGGTTTATCTCGGGCTCGGTAGCAATACCGAGCGTGAACGGCATTTGTGTGCCGGGCTGGACGCGCTTGCGGGCTTTTTAGTGGGCATGACGTGTTCGGCGGTGTTTGAAAGTCAGCCGGTGGGCATCAAAAGCGGGCCATTTTTCAATCTGGTGGTCGCGGCCAAAACCGATTTGCCACTAATGGAATTAAGCCGACGTTTGAAGTTGATTGAAGCGGATAACGGGCGTTATGCCCCGGATCGCAAAGGGCTGCCGCTGGATATTGACGTGTTGTTTTACGGCGATCTGGTGGGCGACTTTGAGTTCCTGACCTTGCCGCGAGCAGAAATTCTCAAGAATGCGTTTGTGCTTTGGCCGTTGTCGTTGATGGCGCCAGATAAGGTGCATCCGGGCGTAGGTAAAACCCTTGCCCAGATGTGGGCCGAAACGCACATCGACCAGGTATTGGCGCCTGTGGCGTTTGAGTGGCGGGGCGAGCAACTGACGCCGGCAGAGATGCTTTGATTTTGTAGGAGCAGCCGCTCGACGCTCGATTGCCTCGCGATCTTTTGATTGTTTAAAAGATCGCGAGGCAAGCTCGCTCCTACAGACGGTCAGTGTTTGGCGACGTCTTTGTAGGCTTGCAGGGCCTTGAGCCGTTCGTGCTTGAGGGCTTCACCCAGTTCGGGGCCTTTGAAACCTTGCTCGATCAGGGGTTGTACGGTCACGCCTTGTGCTGCCAGGGCCGCGCCACGCAGATAATCCGCCTGTGGATAAGGGCGGTTCTCCAGGCCTAAACGCCCTCTGGCGTCCATTTCGCAGGCCACCACAAATTCCTCAAAACGCTGAGGGCGGCGATATACATCAAACCGCTGCAGCAACTCCAGCAATGTCGATGCCTTGAGCTCCAGGGCGCGATGACCATGGGTGTGGTACTCGCCCACCAACAGCGCCAGTTCCTGGCAATCTCTCGGTACTTTGTAGCGTTCGTTGACGGCTTTTATCAGACGCAGCCCTTTGTGCTCGTGGGCAATGTGTCGTGGCCACTGGCTCTCGGGTGTCAGCCCTTTGCCCAAGTCGTGCAGCAGGCAAGCCCAGCGCACGGTCAGCGGCTGGTGGTGCAAGGCGGCTTGTTCGAGCACGCTCAGCGTGTGCAGGCCGCTGTCGACTTCGGGGTGATGAGCGGGAGGTTGTGGCACGCCAAACAAGGCGTTGACCTCTGGCAGCAGCACTTCAAGCGCGTCGCAACTGCGCAGCACTTCGATGAATACCTGTGGGTGATCTTCCATGAGTGCGCGAGAGATTTCTTTCCAGCAACGCTCGGGCGTCAGGGCCTGCAGTTCGCCAGAGGCGGACAGTTGGCGCATGAGTTCCAAGGTCTCGGGGGCGATGCTGAAACCAAGCCCGGCATAACGGGCGGCAAAGCGGGCAACACGCAGGACGCGCAAGGGATCTTCGGCAAACGCGGGGGAAACGTGGCGCAGAATGCGTGCTTCCAGGTCTTGTTGCCCGTGGTACGGGTCGGTGATGTTGCCATCAGCGTCTTCGGCCATCGCATTGATTGTCAGGTCGCGGCGTATCAGGTCGTCTTCGAGGGTGACGTCGGGGCTGGCATGGAAGACAAAGCCACCATAGCCATGGCCGCTTTTGCGTTCGGTTCGGGCAAGTGCATATTCTTCACCGGTTTTTGGGTGAAGAAACACCGGGAAGTCTGACCCCACCGGGCGAAACCCTTCGGCGAGCATTTGCTCGGCAGTCGCGCCCACCACCACCCAGTCGATGTCGGTGACGGGTTTGCCCAGCAAGCGGTCGCGCACTGCGCCGCCCACTTTATAGATCTTCATAAAAAACCTCCGTTAGCGCGACAGGATAACCCGTGTGCCGCGTTAGCGGAGGCCGATGTGGTTACAGGTGGACGGCGGACAAGTCCAGACGGCCGTAGTCGTTTTCACCATGCTCGCCTTTGGGCGGTACGTGCTGGACCTTCATGATCTGGTCGCCTTGCAGGGTCTCCAGATGGATATCGAAGCCCCACAAACGGTGCAGGTGCTTGAGTACCTCGTCGGTGGAGTCACCGAGCGGTTTGCGGTCATGTTGTTGATGGCGCAAGGTCAGGGAGCGGTCGCCGCGTCGATCAATGCTCCAGATCTGCACGTTGGGTTCACGATTGCCCAGGTTGTATTGCGCCGCCAGCGTTTCGCGGATGGTGCGGTAACCGTTCTCGTCGTGAATCGCAGGCACCAGCAGGTCGTCTTTTTGATCGTCGTCCATGATGCTGAAGAGCTTGAGGTCGCGAATGACCTTGGGCGACAGGTATTGCAGGATGAAGCTCTCGTCCTTGAAGCTGCTCATGGCAAATTTGATGCTGGTCAGCCAGTCGCTGCCTGCAAGGTCCGGGAACCAGCGCCGGTCTTCTTCGGTGGGGTGCTCGCACATGCGGCGGATGTCCTGGTACATCGCAAACCCCAGTGCATAGGGGTTGATCCCGCTGTAGTACGGGCTGTCAAAGCCTGGCTGGAAGACCACGCTGGTGTGCGAGGTCAGGAACTCCATCATGAAGCCATCGGTGACCAGCCCTTCGTCATACAGGTCGTTCATCAGTGTGTAGTGCCAGAACGTGGCCCAGCCCTCGTTCATCACCTGGGTTTGGCGCTGCGGATAAAAATACTGGGCGATTTTGCGCACAATGCGCACGACTTCGCGCTGCCAGGGCTCCAGCAGTGGCGCGTGTTTTTCAATGAAGTACAGGATGTTTTCCTGCGGCTCATCCGGGAAGCGGGCGTTGTCCTTTTCGCTGGATTTGCCCACTCCCTTGGGGATGGTGCGCCACAGGTCGTTGATTTGCTTTTGCAGATGCTCTTCGCGGTCTTTCTGGCGACGGCGTTCTTCTTCGGCCGAAATCGGGTAGGGCCGTTTGTAGCGGTCCACCCCGTAGTTCATCAAGGCATGGCAGGAGTCGAGCAGGTCTTCGACGGCATCGATGCCGTGGCGTTCTTCGCACTGCATGATGTACTGCTTGGCGAACACCAGGTAGTCGATGATCGAGCTGGCGTCGGTCCAGGTCCGGAACAGGTAGTTGCCCTTGAAGAAGCTGTTATGCCCGTAGCATGCGTGGGCCACGACCAGGGCTTGCATGCAGATGGTGTTTTCTTCCATCAGGTAGGCGATGCACGGGTCGGAGTTGATCACGATTTCGTAGGCCAGCCCCATCTGCCCACGGCTGTAGGACTTCTCGGTACTCAAGAAGTGTTTGCCGTAGGACCAATGGTGGTAACCCAGCGGCATGCCGACGGACGCGTAGGCGTCCATCATTTGCTCAGCGGTAATTACCTCAATCTGGTTGGGGTAGGTGTCCAGCGCATAACGTTCCGCGAGGCGGCTGATTTCGCGGTCGTAAGCCTGGATCAGCTCAAAGGTCCACTCGGACCCTGTGGAAATGGGTTGGCGTTTATGCTCTTTGGCGGTCATGTGGCTAACCTGCGCTGGAAGAGTTCACGGAAGACCGGGTAGATATCGCCGGCCGAGACCAGTTGCTGTTGAGCGAACGTGTCGGGAAACGAGTCTCTGATGCGCTCGTATTCGAACCAGAGCGCCTGATGTTCGCGCGGGGTGATCTCAACGTAAGTGTAGTACTGCACGAACGGCATGATCTGGTTGACCAGGATGTCGCGGCAAATAGGCGAGTCATCGTTCCAGTTGTCCCCATCCGAGGCTTGGGCCGCGTAGATGTTCCATTCATTGGCCGGATACCGCTCGGCCATGATCTCTTGCATCAGTTTGAGTGCGCTGGACACGATGGTGCCGCCGGTTTCCCGGGAATAGAAGAACTCCTCTTCATCGACCTCGCGGGCGCTGGTGTGATGGCGAATGAACACCACGTCAATCTTGTCGTAGTTCCGTTTCAGGAACAGGTACAAGAGGATGAAGAAGCGCTTGGCGATGTCTTTGGTGGCCTGGGTCATGGACCCGGAAACGTCCATCAGGCAGAACATCACCGCCTTTGAGCTGGGGTTGGGTTGTTTGACCAACAGGTTGTATTTGAGGTCGAAGGTATCGAGGAACGGCACACGGTGTATCCGTGCGCTGAGTTTCTCTATTTCGGCCTCGATGTCTCTGATATCGCCGAAGTTGTCTGGTTCTTCACGTTTTAGCCGCTCAAGTTCAGCTTTGGCTTCTTTGAGTTTTGCCCGGCTGCTGCCGGACAGGGCGATACGCCGTGCGTGGGCCGAACGCAGGGTGCGGATGATGTTGATGCGCGACGGGTTGCCTTCGTTGCTGATGCCCGCGCGCACGGTTTTGAAGGTGTCGGTGCCGGTCAGGTGGCGTTTGATCAGGTTCGGCAGTTCGAGGTCTTCGAACATGAATTCGAGGAACTCTTCCTGGGTGATCTGAAAGACGAATTCGTCCATGCCCTCGCCGGAATTACCCGCTTTGCCAGGGCCGCCGCCTCCACCGCCACCGCCTTGTGGGCGCTGGATATGTTCGCCGCTGGTGAATTCCTTGTTGCCGGGGTGAACCGTGGTTTGCTTGCCACCACGGCCGTGGTGAAGCACGGGCTCATCAATGTCGCGGCCCGGGATGCTGATTTGCTCGCCATGCTCCATGTCGGTGATGGAACGATGGCCTACGGCCTCTTCGACCGCCTTTTTGATGTGGTCGCGGTAACGACGCAGGAAACGCTGACGGTTTACCGTGCTTTTGTTCTTGCCATTAAGGCGTCGGTCGATCACATAGCTCATAAGGCCCTCCGGGCAGCTTCAAGTTGTGAGCTGCAAGCTGCAAGTCGAAGCACAGCGCGTATGTTTCTTCTTGCAGCTTGAGGCTTGAGGCTTATAACGGCCTCACTGCGATTTTCTGACTCGCAGATACCACTCGGAGAGCAGTCGTACTTGTTTGTCGGTGTAGCCGCGTTCGACCATGCGGGTGACGAAGTCGTTGTGTTTTTGCTGGTCCTCTTTGCTCGCTTTGGCGTTGAAGCTGATAACCGGTAGCAAGTCCTCGGTGTTGGAGAACATTTTCTTCTCGATGACCACGCGCAGCTTCTCGTAGCTGAGCCAGGTCGGATTTTTGCCATTGTTGTTGGCGCGGGCACGCAGCACGAAGTTGACGATTTCGTTGCGGAAATCTTTCGGGTTGCTGATGCCGGCCGGTTTTTCGATTTTTTCCAGCTCTTCGTTGAGCGCTACGCGGTTGAGGATTTCGCCGGTTTCCGGGTCGCGGTACTCCTGGTCCTGAATCCAGAAATCGGCGTAAAGCACGTAGCGGTCGAAGATGTTTTGCCCGTACTCGCTGTAGGACTCCAGGTAAGCGGTCTGGATCTCCTTTCCGATGAACTCGATGTAGCGCGGTGCCAGGTATTCCTTGAGAAAGCGCAAATAACGCTCGCGGGTTTCTGCCGGGAACTGTTCTTGCTCGATCTGTTGCTCCAGCACATAGAGCAGGTGCACCGGGTTGGCAGCAATTTCGTGCGGGTCAAAGTTGAACACTTTGGAAAGGATTTTGAACGCGAAGCGGGTCGACAGACCGGTCATGCCTTCATCCACGCCCGCGCTGTCGCGGTACTCCTGAATCGACTTGGCTTTCGGGTCGGTGTCTTTGAGGTTCTCGCCGTCATAGACCCGCATCTTGGAGTAGATGTTGGAGTTCTCTGGCTCTTTGAGGCGTGACAGTACAGTGAACTGCGCGAGCATTTTCAGGGTGTCCGGGGCGCAATGGGCCTTGGCCAGCGAACTGTTGAACAACAGCTTGTCGTAGATTTTGACTTCGTCGCTGACGCGCAGGCAGTACGGGACTTTGACGATGTAAATCCGGTCGATGAACGCTTCGTTGTTCTTGTTGTTGCGGAAGGTGTGCCACTCCGATTCGTTGGAGTGAGCCAGCAGGATGCCGTTGAACGGAATCGCGCCGAGCCCTTCGGTACTGTTGTAGTTGCCCTCTTGGGTGGCGGTGAGCAGAGGGTGGAGCACCTTGATCGGTGCCTTGAACATCTCCACGAATTCCATCAGGCCCTGGTTGGCCCGGCACAGTGCGCCCGAGTAGCTGTAGGCGTCGGCGTCGTTTTGCGGGAATTCTTCGAGTTTGCGGATATCGACCTTACCGACGAGGGCCGAGATGTCCTGGTTGTTCTCGTCACCGGGCTCGGTTTTGGCCACGCCGATCTGATTGAGGATCGAAGGGTAGAGTTTAACCACGCGGAACTGACTGATATCACCACCGAATTCGGCCAGGCGTTTAGTCGCCCAAGGCGACATGATGGTGTTCAGGTAGCGTTTTTGGATGCCGAAGTCTTCTTCAAGAATCGCGCCGTCTTCGGTCGCGTTGAACAGCCCCAGCGGTGATTCAAAGACGGGTGAGCCCTTGATCGCATAGAACGGGACCTTCTCGATCAGTTCTTTGAGCTTTTCAGCCAGCGAAGACTTGCCGCCGCCCACCGGGCCGAGCAGGTAGAGAATTTGTTTTTTCTCTTCCAGGCCCTGCGCGGCATGGCGGAAGTACGACACGATCTGGTCAATGCACTCTTCCATTCCGTGGAAGTCGGCAAAGGCCGGATAGCGGCGAATCACTTTGTTCGAAAAAATGCGCGACAGGCGGGAATTGGTTGAGGTGTCCAGTAGTTCCGGTTCACCGATGGCCATCAGCAGCCGTTCGGCAGCTGAGGCGTAAGCGCTTTTGTCTTGTTTGCACAGCTCAAGGTATTCCTGGAGCGTTAGCTCTTCTTGGCGTGTGGATTCAAAGCGTTGTTGGAAGTGGCTAAAAATACTCATGACGTCACCTCGCTCGATACGTGGAGCCGGCGATTGATCGGTCAGTTCGAGTGCTGGCATGCAGCAACGTTGCAGTTGCCGTGTACCCCCCAGGACACCATCAAGGCGCTTAACCCCTTGAAGTTACTACTGATGATCCATACACCGGTGTACCGGCTCTCCCCAGATTCGGATGGCCTGCGCTTAAGGATAGTTGGTAATCGGGGAGGTCAAGAAGAGATGCGCGAATAGTTGGCGCGACCGTTGGTCTGCAAGAGCGCCAGCCCGCTCAGGACGCGGGCTTGGGCGGATGAAAATATTTTTCGGGCTACTTATTGGGACGTTTCTGCGGGGTAGGTGGTGCGCCACAGTTCGAAGCCGCCATCGAGGCTGTAAACGTCAGAAAACCCTTGGCTGATCAGGTAAGCCGCTGCGCTTTGGCTGGAGTTGCCGTGGTAGCAGGTGACGATCAGCGGGGCGTCGAGGTCGGCTGCGCGGATGAAGTCAGCGATCGACTGGTTGTCCAGATGCAGTGAGCCGGTGATATGCAGGGCGGCATAGGTGGGCTGGTCGCGGATGTCGACGACTACAGCGCCTTTTTCGCGCAGTGCTTGGGCTTGTTCAGGGGGAATGCGTTTGAATTCAGTCATGGGAGTTTCCTTAAGCCAGGCAGCGCGTGCGGATCAGGGCGCGAGCGGCGGTTGCGAAGAAGGGGGTGGAGGGCAAAGCGGTTGAGGGACAGGGTGCCCCTGTTCATCACAGTCGCAGCTCAGACGCTGGCCGGTATCGATATTGAGCAAGGTCATCGCCCCGCCCCAGACGCAGCCGGTATCGAGTGCGAACACGCCAGGCTCAGAGCATTGGCCTTCAAGTGCCGCCCAGTGGCCAAAGATGATCTTGGTGTCCCGGGTTTTGCGTTCTTTGTAGCTGAACCATGGCGCAAAGCCCGGCGGCGCGGTGCCCAGACCTTCTTTGCTCTTGAGGTCGAGTTTGCCGTCGCGGGTGCAAAAGCGCATGCGGGTGAAGTAGTTGGTGATGACCCGCAGGCGGGTGATACCGGTGAGGTCGCTGTCCCACTTGGCCGGATCGTTTCCGTACATGCCGTCCAGGAACGGCTTGATGAGGCTGTCATCGCGCAAGGCGTGTTCAACTTCACCGGCGTATTTGAGGGCTTTTTTCAGTGACCACTGCGGCGGTATCCCGGCGTGCACCAGCGCCGTATTGCGCTCGGCGTCGTAGTGCAGCAGCGGTTGCTGTCGCAGCCAGGTGAGCAGGTCATTGCAATCGGGCGCTTGCAGGATGTCGCGCAGCGTATCGCCCTTTTTCAGGCGTTCGATGTTGTAGGCAACCGCCAGCAGGTGCAGGTCGTGATTGCCCAGCACGCACACCACAGATTCGCGCATGCGGTAGAGAAAGCGCAGGGTTTCGAGTGATTCCGGACCGCGATTGATCAGGTCACCTACCAGCCACAGTTTATCGTTGGCCGGGTCGAAGGCCACTTGCTCCAGCAAGCACTTGAGCGGCTGCAAGCAACCTTGCAGGTCGCCAACGGCATAGACCGCCATCAGTGAAGGGCTCCAGGAACGGCCAGACGGAAGGGCTTGATGATGGCTTTGAACTGATGGCCGTCATTTGCCTGCATCAGGTAGCTGCCCTGCATGGTGCCCACTGTGGTGGTGAGCACCGAGCCGCTGCTGTACGTGTGCTGCTCGCCGGGCTCGATCAACGGCTGTTGCCCGACCACTCCGGCTCCGCGCACTTCTTCGACATGCCCGTCGCCATCGGTAATCACCCAGTGCCGGGACAGCAGTTTGGCCGCCACGGTGCCTGTGTTGCTTACTGTAATGGTGTAGGCAAAGGCATAGCGCTGATGCTCGGGTTGAGATTGTTCTGGCAGGTAACGCGTGACGACGCTGACGTCGATCACATAGCGGGGCTCATGCATGCGAGAGGCCTTACTGAAAAGCGCAGACAACGTTCGGAATAAAACAGCTGCCTGAGTCTAGGCTAGAGGGCGGGTGCCCAGCCAGAGGCTATATCTGGTACGGGCACCGTTTTTTCTCAGTAATCAGTCAGCGACGGGCGCGTTAGCCGCTTTTTCGCTGAGGGTGTCGGCCAGGCGCACGAAAGCGGCGAGGTCGAGTTGCTCCGGGCGCAAGCTGCCATCGACGCCGGCGGCTTCGATTTCGTCGTTGCTGAGCAAGGCTTTGAGGGTATTACGCAGCGTTTTGCGGCGCTGGTTGAAAGCCTCACGTACCACGCGCTCCAGCAGGCGATGATCCTTGGCCGGGTGGGGCAGTACGTCGTGGGGCACCAGGCGGACAATCGCCGAGTCGACTTTTGGTGGCGGGTTGAAGGCGCCAGGGCCGACGTTGAACAGGTGTTCGACGCGGCAGTGGTACTGAACCATGATCGACAGACGACCCCAGTCTCCGCCGCCAGGCCCTGCTGCCATGCGCTCAACCACTTCTTTTTGCAGCATGAAGTGCATGTCGCGGATCAGCTCGGCGTTTTTCAGCAGGTGAAAAATCAGCGGCGTGGAGATGTTGTACGGCAGGTTGCCGACGACACGCAGCGTGCGTGGCGCAGCATTGAGCGTGGCGAAGTCAAACTTCAGCGCGTCGCCCTGGTGCAGGTTGAAGTTGCTCATGCCGGCAAATTGCTGATTCAGGATCGGGATCAGGTCTTTGTCCAGCTCGACAACGTCCAGTTGCCCGCCGCTGCTCAGAATGCCTTGGGTCAGTGCGCCCTGGCCCGGACCAATCTCCAGCAGGCGGTCGCCCGACTTGGCATTGATCGCGCGCAGGATGCGGTCGATAACGCCCGCATCGTGCAAGAAGTTTTGGCCAAAGCGCTTACGCGCCTTGTGTTGGTATTGCTCAGTCATAGTTGTGTCTCGGCCATCTGATAGGCGGTTTCCAGGGCGACTTGCAGACTGCCAGTGTCGATCTTGCCGCTGCCTGCCAGATCCAGGGCGGTGCCATGGTCGACAGACGTGCGGATGATCGGCAAGCCCAGGGTGATGTTGACGGCGGCGCCAAACCCTTTGTACTTGAGCACGGGCAGGCCTTGGTCGTGGTACATCGCCAGCACTGCATCGCAGTGCTCCAGATATTTGGGGGTAAACAGAGTGTCGGCAGGCAATGGGCCGCGCAGGTCCATGCCTTCGCTTCGCAGACGCTCCAGGGTGGGTTCGATGATGTCGATTTCTTCAAAGCCCAAGTGGCCGCCTTCACCGGCGTGGGGGTTGAGCCCGCACACCAGGATACGCGGTTGGGCGATGCCGAACTTGTGTTGCAGGTCGGCATGCAGAATTCGGGTTACCCGGGTTATGCGCTCAGGTGTGATTGCATCGGCCACCTGACGCAGCGGCAGGTGAGTGGTCACCAGCGCGACGCGAAGCCCGCGCGTGGCAAGCATCATCACGACTTGCTCGGTGCCGGTCAGGTCTGCCAGAAATTCGGTGTGGCCAGAAAACGCGATGCCGCCTTCGTTGATCACGCCTTTGTGTACGGGCGCGGTGATCATGCCTGCAAAATCGCCTGCAACACAGCCAAGGGCTGCACGGGTCAGGGTTTGCAGTACGAACGGGGCGTTGGCTTTGTCCAATGTGCCTGCGGTGACAGGGGCATTGAGCGGCGTGTCCCAGACATAGAGGCTGCCTGCAGGTGCCGGTTGGTCGGGCCAGTTGTCCGGGCTGACGGGCAGCAAACTGACAGCCACGCCCAGTTGCGCGGCCCGCTCATGGAGCAGGTCGCGGCTGGTAATGGCAATCAGGGGATGTGGCTGGCGTTGCGAGGCGAGAAGCAGGCACAGGTCGGGACCTATGCCTGCCGGTTCGCCGGGTGTCAGTGCAAAACGCTGTGTTTTCACTGTGCTGGGTCTGCGCTCTCTGCCTGGTTGGTTGCGCCAGGGAGTTTGATTTCTACGTAGGCTTCGTCACGGATCTGACGCAGCCAGCTTTGCAGCTCTTCGTCGTACTTGCGGTTACGCAAGGCGTTCATGGCTTGCTGCTCGCGGGCCTGGGTGGTGCTGTCAGTGGAGCGACGGCCCAATACTTCCAGAACATGCCAACCGTATTGAGTACGGAATGGCTTGGACAGGACGCCTTGTGGGGTTTCGGCCATGACTTCACGGAACTCCGGCACCAGCGCGTTCGGGTCGATCCAGTTCAGGTCGCCGCCGTTAAGGGCTGAGCCTGGGTCTTCCGAATAGGTTTTGGCCAGGGTGGCAAAGTCTTCGCCCGACTGAATGCGGTCGTAGATTTTTTGTGCCAGTTCCTTGGTTTGCGCTTCAGTGCGGATTTCACTTGGCTTGATCAGGATGTGACGAACATGAACTTCGTCGACCATCACAGTCTGGCCACCGCGCTTGTCGAGCAGCTTGAGAATGATAAAGCCGCCAGGCGTGCGGACCGGAGGTGTAATGTCGCCTGTCGGCATGCTGCTCAGCATACGATCGAACGGAGGTGGCAACTGGCCCGCTTTACGCCAGCCCATGTCGCCGCCATCCAGAGCGGTGTCGCTGCCGGAGCGGGCGATTGCCAGCTGGGCAAAGTCAGCACCTTGCTTGAGTTGCTTGTAGAGGTCTTCAGCCTTCTGGGCCGCCGTCTGGACTTCACTTGAACTCGCGCTGTCAGACGTCGGGATCAGGATGTTGGCCAGGTGGTACTCCTCGGACAGTTGCGCCTTGCCCAGGTCAGAGGCGAGGAAGTTTTTCACTTCCTGATCGGTTACCTGAATACGCTCGGCCACACGGCGTTGACGTACTCGGCTGATGATCATTTCGCGGCGAACCTGCTCGCGCGCATCGTCATAGGACAGGCCGTCGTGGGCCAATGCCTGACGGAACTGATCAAGGGTCATGTTATTGCGCTGGGCAATGGTGCCGATGGCCTGGTTCAGTTCTTCGTCAGAGATACGAATGCCCGAACGCTCGCCGATCTGCAGTTGCAGGTTTTCGACAATCAGACGCTCAAGCACTTGTTGGTCCAGAACGCTGGCAGGGGGGACACCCTGCCCGCGCTTGGCGATGGTTTGCTGAACTTCGTGGACACGCTGGTCCAACTGGCTCTGCATAATCACGTCGTTATCGACGATGGCCACCACCTTATCAAGGGGCTGAACTGCAGCGTGTGCCGCCGCAGTACCCAGGAACAATGCGCCCAATACTAGGGGGCGCAGACACTCAGAAAGCTTGATCTTCACGTTCACGATAACCTTGGATGCCTTTGTCGAGGAAGCTCTCTACTTTGGCGCCTGTAACGCCGCCGAGACCTTTCAGCACAATTTGAAGGAAGATCCCATGGTCGCCCTTTTCGTTTTGCGGGGCTTCTTGGGTGTATTCGTCGTTGGAAACCCAGTAGCGGCTGATTACACGCATTTTCCAGCAGCAGTTGTCGTACTCAAAGCCACCGAAGGCTTCCAGGGTACGGTTGCGGTTGTAATCGTACTGCCAGCGGCTGATGACGCTCCATTGCGGCACGAGCGGCCAGATCACCGAGAAGTCGTGCTGCTGGATTTTGTAGTAATCCTTGATGAAGCCAGGATCGCTCGGGGTCAGGTAATCACCGCCGAACTGCCACTTGCCGGTGTACTGGTTGTACACCACCTGGTCGTTGCGATAGCGATAACCCAGGTTGACGACCTTGTTCGGGTTGTCTTCTGGCTGGTAGTGCATCATCGCGCTGCCAGAACGTGGGCTACGGGTTTCCGGGTCCCAGTTGTAGTCAGCGGTGGCACGCCAGTCGCGGTTGAAGCGGTAAGCGTATTCCAGTGCATAAGGGGACACACGTGACGTCGAGTCATCGCGATCGTCGCTCACGCCTGGCAACTGAACCTTGCGGTCTTTGAAGTAGTACGCCTGGCCAATGCTCACGCGTTGACGTTCAAAGCCGTTTTCTTCGATCCAGCGGCTGGTCAGGCCCAGCGACAGTTTGTTTTCGTCGCCGATGCGGTCAGAGCCGGTGAAGCGGTTGTCACGCCACAGCGAGGAATAACTGAAGGTACTTTCGCTGGTGTCGAAAACAGGGATGTTTTCCTGGTTGCGCTCAGGCACATACAGGTAGAACGCCCGCGGTTCCAAAGTCTGGCGGTAGTTGGTGCCGAACCAGTTGGTGTTGCGGTCGAAGTACAGGCCGCTGTCGACGCTGGCGATCGGTACGCTGCGGCTGACAGAGCTGTCGAACTTGTCGCCATCCGTGACCATTTGCGTTTTGCCGGTGCCATCAAGATCCAGGTCGTACTGGGTGTACGCGTACTTGAGGGTCGGGGTTACGTAGCCGTAGCTCGAGGTCATCGGCAGCGACATGGCTGGTGCGAGGTTCAGACGTGTGCCGTTGGCGCGTGCCAGGCCTGTTACGTTCCTGTCCAGACGCGGCGTGGTGACGCCGTATTCGTCAGTGTAGGTACCGTTTTCCAGGTCACGCTCAAACCGCACCAGTTCGGTGTTGTAGGAGAAGTTCACGCCGCCCGGGTGATACGGCAGGCCACCATTGAAGGTGAGCTGTGGCATCTGGTTGTACGGCGTGACCTGGGTCACGGTCGCCAACTGGTAAGCGTGCACGTTCAGCTTGGCGGTGAAGTCATCGCCACGGTAGCTGACAGCTGCTTGTTGGTTCAGGTAGTCACGGCTTTCGACGCCGACCTGATCACTTTGCAGATCCTGGAAGTAGTACGGATCGCTGATCTTGGTGTAGTCAACTTCGGTCAGCACGCGCGAATCAAGCCCGCCCTTGTGCTGCCAGTTGTACATGTAGCGGGTTTTTTCGTAGTCGGTCTGCAGCTTGCGATCGTCGTTGTCGTCGTTGAGGTACGCGGCACCGAACTGTCCTTCGCTGGACTCGGTCAGGTAGCGGAACTCACCTTCCATCAACAGACCGCGCTTGGTCATGTAGCGCGGGTACAACGTGGCATCGTAGTTGGGTGCCAGGTTGAAGTAGTACGGGGTCACGAGCGTAAAGCCGGTGTCGGAGCTGCTGCTGAAGGACGGCGGCAGGAAACCGGACTGACGGCGATCGTCGATCGGGAAGTAAATGTACGGGGTGTAAAGGACTGGAATGTCTTTAACCCGCAGTGTCACGTTGGTTGCGGTACCGAAACCGGTGGCCGGGTTCAGCGTGATGTTGTTGCCTTTAAGCTGCCAGGCGTTGCTGTTCGGCTCGCACGTGGTGTACGTACCGTCCTTGAGGCGGATGATCGCGTCTTCGGCACGTTTGGCGTACAGCGCGCTGCCGCGAATGCGCGACTTGTGCAACACGTACTCGGCGTTGTCGACCTTGGCGGCACCGGTGTCCAGCTGCACATCGGCGTGGTCGCCCACCAGCAGTGCACCGTTGTCACGCAGACGCACATTGCCGCTCAACTCGCCACGGCTCTCGGCCTGGTACAAGTTGGCTTCGTCAGCCTCGACCTGCATGCTGCCCTGGCGCATGACCACATCACCGGCCAGGGTCGCGATTTGCTCTTCCTGCTGGTAGCGGGAAGCTTTGGCGCCAATGAAGGTCGGCGAATCGCTTTTGCTGGTGGTGTCGCGCATGCCGGGACGCGTAGGCTCGATATAGGCGCCAGAGCAATACGGGCCGGTTTCAGCCAGTTGCGCCGGCGTGAGCTTGTCACGCGGGACCCAGTCCAGGTGGCTGTAGTCAGCACTGCGCGCCTTGAGGCCACGACCTTTGGCGGATGTCACCAGCGGGGTTTGCTCACCTTGCTCGCCCGACTCACCATTGGCTTGCGCCACGGTGCCAGTGTGCGATGGGCGTGGTGGCAATTGCGCAGTATTTGCTTTCGGCGCGCAATCCCAGCCACCCGAAGCCGATGCGGAACAGTCATACTGCTCCTCGGCAAATACGAATGGCACGGCTAGAGGTTGCATGGCCAGCAGACTGCCAGTTACCAGCAACGGAAATTTTTTACGAAACGCGGGGGATTTCAATGCCATCTTATTAGTCCGGGCTTCCTGCGTGCCATCAGCCCGCGGTGGGGGGACCGCACGCCTATCGATGGTCTGGAAAAGATTCTGGATAATAAAGCATGACCCGCTTGACGGCTAGCGCCGTCGGAGACCCTTGTAATGCCTGACCAAGATGTACGCTTGCAACACCTGAATGTTTGGCTTGATGAACGGTTGGACACCTTGTTCGAGAACGAGGGGTGGGGTCCCGTGCCCCCGGCCACATTGACTGCGGCCAGCAGTGACGCGAGTTTCCGACGCTACTTCCGATGGGAGGGCGAGGGCCGCAGTTTTATCGTGATGGACGCTCCGCCGCCCCAGGAAAACTGCCAACCTTTCGTCGAAATCGCAGATTTATTGCGTACCAGCTGGATAAATGTTCCAAAAATTTACGCTCAAGACCTGGAGCGCGGGTTCCTTTTGCTCAACGATCTGGGCAATAAAACCTTTTTGGACGTGATCAACAGCAGCAACGCCGATGAATTGTTCAAGGACGCCATCGAAGCCTTGCTGGCCTTCCAGCAATTGCCGATGACGGCCCCTTTGCCCAGCTATGACGTGGCTTTGCTGCGCCGCGAACTTGAGCTGTTCCCTGAGTGGTACGTGCGCCGGCATTTGGGCGTCGAGTTCACGGAGCAACAATTGGCGGCCTGGCAGCGTGTCAGCACGCTGTTGATCGACAGCGCACTGGCGCAGCCCCAAGTGTTGGTGCACCGCGACTTTATGCCGCGCAACCTGATGCTCAGTATTCCTAACCCCGGCGTGCTGGATTTTCAGGATGCCGTGTATGGCCCGGTGACCTATGACATCACCTGCCTGTTCAAGGACGCGTTCCTCAGTTGGCCCGAAGAGCGCGTGCGCGCCTGGCTGGAAGACTACTGGAAGCTGGCCTTGCCGCTGGGTATTCCGGTGGGTGCCAATTTTGAAGAGTTCTTGCGGGCCAGTGATTTGATGGGCGTGCAGCGCCACTTGAAAGTGATCGGCATCTTTGCCCGTATTTGCCACCGTGATGGCAAACCCCGCTACCTGGCCGATGTGCCGCGCTTCTTCTCTTATATAGAAGCGGTTCTGGCGCGCCGCCCTGAACTGGCTGAGCTGGGTGAATTGTTCGCCAGCCTGCGCCTTTCGGCCGAGGCCCCTGCATGAAAGCGATGATTTTGGCTGCGGGCAAAGGCGAACGCCTGCGCCCGTTAACCCTGCACACGCCCAAACCGTTGATTCGCGCAGGCGGCGTGCCATTAATCGAGTACCACCTGCGCGCACTGGCTGCGGCAGGTTTTACCGAGATCGTGATCAATCACGCCTGGCTCGGTCAGCAAATCGAAGACCACCTGGGCGATGGCGCACGTTTTGGGGTGAGCATTCAGTACTCCGCCGAAGGCGAACCGCTGGAAACCGGTGGAGGTATTTTTAAAGCCTTGCCGCTGTTGGGCGATAAACCTTTTGTCGTGGTTAACGGCGACATCTGGACCGATTACGACTTCACCGGGTTGCGCCAACCGCTGGCCGGGCAGGCGCATTTAGTGCTGGTGGACAACCCGGCGCATCATCCCGGCGGTGATTTTTCGCTGAGCGATGGTCACGTGCAGGACGCGCTGCCCGGCGCCGACACGCTGACGTACAGCGGGATTGCTGTTTTGAGCCCGACGCTGTTCGACGGCTCGACAGCGGGGGCATTCAAGCTGGCGCCTTTGCTGCGCACCGCCATGGCTGCAGGTGCAGTCACAGGCGAGCGCTTACAGGGGCAGTGGGTGGATGTCGGTACACATGAACGGTTGGCAGAGGTTGAGTTGTTGATTAAGGGCAAACACTAAGATGCTGTGGCCAGGGACTCTGATCGGAGCCGGGGCTGGCTTTTTTATCGCCAGCATTCCGGGGGCCATGCTTGGCGCTTTGTTGGGGCAAGCCCTGGACCGGCGCTTGCAACTTCACAGTTGGGCGCAATTGCGTGAGCGTCTGGGCGGCCGCCCGGCCTTGCGCAATGATGAGCTGCTGTTTGTGTTACTCGGTCGGCTGGCCAAAAGCGGAGGGCGGGTTGTGGATAAACATATCGAACAGGCGCGCCAGGAAATGCGCCAGCTCGACATGAACCCGGCCGCGCAGCAGCGTGCGATTGCCGCATTTAACCGGGGCAAGTCCGGGCATGACTCGTTACGCGGTTATCTGCTGCGCCTGCGGGCGCAACCTGCGGCGGCCGAAGGCGTGCTGCGGGCCTGTTGGCGAATGATTGTGGCGGACGGACGGGTAGACCCCAAAGAGCGAAAACTGATTTTCCAGTGGGGCCGCTGGTTGGGCTGGACCCCGCAGCAAGTGCAACTGCTGGGGGCCGATCACGAGCCGCAGAAAAAAACGCCCGCAACCCGGGGCGGCACGTACCAGCAGGCGCTGGCCTTGCTCGGCGTGACCGCCAGCACCGATCCCGAGCACATCAAACGGGCTTACCGGCGTTTGCTCAGCCGTCACCACCCGGACAAAGTGGCGGGCGCCGGTGCAACCCCGGCGCAGGTGCGTGAGGCCACCGATAAAACCCGCGAGCTGCATCACGCGTATGCGTCGATCCGTGAGTACCGCGGTTTTCGTTAGTCCGGCTTGTCCACTGCCTTCGGGCTGAGCCAGCCGCGAACCCTGCGCAACAGTTGTTCCTGTTCAGCCTCGCGATTGCCGGCAATGGTGTCCAGGCCCACCTGGTTGAAATTTGAGCGATCCATGCGTTTGCTGGCGTGTAGCCGTTGCAAAGCGGCTTTGCGCATAAGCGGTTTGTCTTTGTAGAACACATCCAGAAGCTCAACCGAGAGCGCCGGGGCCAATACATTGATATCGGGCTCGACCTGAGCCGGTGATTGCGCTGCTACCAGAATGAGCTTTTGCACCTGCTTGGGCTGTTTTTCGTTCAGGTAGCGCGTCGCCCAATAGGCCCCGGTGCCGTGCCCGAGCAGCACAATACTGCGCATGTGTTGCTGTTGAGCGAAGGCAATGGCAGCGTCGATGCGGGCGAAAATTCGCTCGGCGTCAGCGTTGGTCAGCGCTTCCAGGGTTTGCTCGGGTTGCAGCTCGGTGTCCGGGTTCTCGGTACCGACACTGGCGGCCTGCTCGATGGGTTTGGCTGTGGTGCTGGCCTCTTTACTGCTACTGTTCGGCGCGGGCTCTGTAGGAATTTTCTCTGGTTCGGCCGCGCGCGGTTGGCTGGCTTCGCTGCGCAGGTCAGGCAAGCTCAGGCTGAGGCTGGCCCAGTTGGCGTCTGGCAGTTTGTTGCGCAATGGGCCTACGACCCGTGGCCAGTCCGCGTTTTCACCGGCACCGGGGACGATCACCACGACGCCGCTGGGGTCACTGCTGTTGGCCGGTTTCCAGAGCGCCAGAAAAGTGTCCTGCGCGGCTTGCAGGTGTTGCTGCTCAGCGGCCGGCACTTGTCGTTCAAGTGCAGTAGCATCTTCCTGGCTGCGTTCAGGCAAGGGTTGACGCACCACGGGTGCGGGTTGCGCGGGTGTGGTGTCGGGAGCTGGCTCGGCCGCCAGGACCGGTAAGGCAGATGACAGGTACAACGCCGCCAACGCCAGGCGCAAAGAAGACATAAGTAATTCCAGGCCAGAAGTTATCCCGGCAGCGTAATGGGTGTGAGTGTTGCGATGAAGCGTTTTTGCTATCTGTTGGTTATCGGCTGGTTGTGGCTGCCCTTGATGGGGCACGCGGCGTCCATCCCGGCTGCGCAATTAAGTCCCGAGCAACAGCAATGGCTGGCGCAGCATAAAGCGCTGCGGGTCGGCCTGGTATTGCAGGCGCCTTATGCCACGTTTGACCAACGCTTGCAGCAGTTGTCCGGGGCCAATGTTGAGCTGATGAAATGGCTGGCGCAGAGCCTGGACATTGACCTGACCTGGCGCACCTACCCGGACCTTGAACAGTTGGAGAAGGCCGCGCGTGAGGGGCAAATCGACATCGCGCCGGGGCTCAAGCAAACTCCGGCCGGGCTGCGCGTGTGGATTTTTTCTGACCCTTATATGCGGGTCCCGCAATTGTTGGTCGGTGAACGCAATGGCTCAGGTTCGGTAGACCTTGATCGCATCGACAGCAAAACCCGTGTCGCAGTGCGGATGCCCGGTGCGACGGCAGATTTTTTGCGCTCCAGTTATCCGGGGCTCAACCTGCAAGGCGTGCCACTGGAGCGTCAGGCCCTGCAACTCCTGCTGAGTCAGCAAGCCACCTATGCGGTGATTGATGAAGCGCAACTGGCGCGGCTTTCTGCCGAGCCTGAGTTCACAGCTTTGGCCGTGGTTGGCGACATTGGTTTGCCGCAGCTTTTGCGGGTGGGTACGCGCCGGGACTTACCCGAGCTGGCTGGCATCGTGGAGCGCGGGCTCCATGCGATACCAGCACGGGACATGGAGCAACTGCACACGCGCTGGTTGCAGCCCAAGTTCGCGCGCTCAACCCATTCCCCCGGCTTCTGGCAAAACCTCGTGTTGCTGTTCGGGGCGCTGATGCTGGCCAGCATGGCCATTGTGGTGTGGCAGCGCCGCCAGCAGAGTGTTCTGGAGCAGGCGCTGTTGAAGGCCCGCGAAGACCTCGCCGAGGGGGCCGCCAGCGCCGAGGCCCTGCGCCTGACGCAGTTTTCTATCGACAAAAGTCCGGTGGGCATTTTATGGGTTAACTGGGACAGCCATATTCGGTACGCCAATCTGGCGGCCGAAAACATGCTGGGGTATTCGCCTGGCGCGGTGCTCGACCGACCATTGAGTGATTTCGAGCCGGGCCTGGATATGGACCGCTGGTTGGGCTTGTGGCGCCGCGCGCGGGGTAACGAGGACACGGCGCAGCGCATGGAAGCGATTTGCGTGCGGGCGGATGGCAGCGAGTTTCCGGCTGACGTGACCTTGAGCTTCCTGCGCTTTAAACAGGCCGAATATCTGGTGGTTTACCTGCATGACATCACCGAGCGCCGCCGTGTGCAGGCTGCCCTGCAAGAAAGCGATGCGCGCCTGCAAGGTATTGCAGCCAACGTGCCGGGGCTGGTTTTTCGACTGGAGCGCTCGTTGCTGACGGGCGAGTTGGATTTCCCTTACATCAGTGAAGGCAGCGAGAGCCTGGTGGGGTTTTCTCCGGCAACCTTACGCCGACATGACGTTGGCCTGCGCAGCCTCGTGCACCCGGATGACAGAGCTGATTACCATCGAGTGCAGGACGTGGCCATAGACAGTGACAGCGACTGGTCGTGGCAAGGGCGGATTCTGACCCGCGAAGGGCTGCAACGCTGGGCCGAGATCAAAGCCATTACCCGCCGTCTTGAAGACGGTACGGTGGTCTGGGACGGAATTGTCTGGGATATCAGCGAAAGCAAGCGCATCGAACTGGAGCTGGACAGCTCGCGCGGTCAGTTACGTGAGCTGTCGGCGCATCTGGAGAGCGTGCGCGAGGAAGAAAAGGCGCGAATAGCCCGCGAGGTTCATGATGAGCTGGGGCAAATGCTCACGGTGCTTAAACTCGAAACCTCGATGTGTGAGCTGGCCTATGCGGAGCTTGATCCGGGGTTGCGTGAGCGGCTCAATAGCATGAAAAAACTCATCGCCCAGTTATTCCAGCTCGTGCGTGATGTGGCCACGGCCTTGCGCCCGCCGATTCTGGATGCCGGGATCAGCTCGGCGATTGAGTGGCAGGCCCGTCGTTTTGAGGCGCGCTCGAATATCCCGTGTCTGGTACAAGTCCCTGAACAACTGCCGCCGTTGAGTGCGGCCAAGGAAGTGGGCCTGTTCCGGATTTTGCAGGAAGCCCTGACCAACGTGCTGCGCCACGCCGATGCGCAAACGGTTGAGTTGAACTTGAGTGTCGAAGGTCGGGAGTTGTGCCTGACCATCAGTGATGATGGCCGCGGCTTTGAGCCGACGGCCGGGCGTTCGACCTCCTTCGGCCTGGTGGGCATGCGCGAACGCGTCCTGATGCTTGGCGGCACCCTGGACCTGCACAGCGAACCGGGCGAGGGCACAACCTTGGCGGTGCGTGTGCCATTGATTCAACGCCAGCCAGACCCAAGTGACTCTGAATAAGGAAGGACCTGTGATTCGTGTACTGGTAGCAGAAGATCACACCATCGTGCGTGAAGGCATCAAGCAATTGATTGGCCTGGCGAAAGACTTATTGGTAGTGGGCGAGGCGAGCAATGGCGAGCAATTGCTTGAAACCTTGCGCCATGTGCCGTGTGAAGTGGTGCTGCTGGATATCTCCATGCCGGGGGTGAATGGGCTGGAGGCCATCCCGCGGATTCGTGCGTTGAACAACCCGCCGGTTATTTTGGTGTTGTCGATGCACGACGAAGCGCAAATGGCGGCCCGTGCCTTGAAGTTTGGCGCGGCGGGTTATGCCACCAAAGACAGCGCCCCGGCACTGCTGTTGACCGCGATTCGCAAGGTGGCCGCGGGTGGGCGCTATATCGACCCGGAGCTGGCAGATCGCATGGTGTTTGAGGTGGGACTGACGGATGAGCGGCCGCTGCACGCGTTGTTGTCCGAGCGCGAGTTTTCGGTGTTTGAGCGCCTGGCTCAAGGCGCGAACGTCAACGACATTGCCCAGCAACTGGCGCTGAGCAGCAAGACCATCAGCACCCATAAAGCGCGGTTGATGCAGAAGCTCAATGTCACTTCGCTGGCGGAGTTGGTGAAGTATGCGATGGAGCATAAGTTGATTTGAACCGTAGGAGCGAGCTTGCCTCGCGATTTTTAGAAGGCAAAAAAGATCGCGAGGCAAGCTCGCTCCTACAGGTTTCTTTGAGGGTGCATATCTGTTTGCGACAGTTTTGTGACGGCTCTCAACGTAGTCGTTGGGCTGGGTGGCAGGGGGCGTTCTGTTTGCGACATTGCTATAGGGCAATCCCTACAAAAAGCCTTCCAGCCTGCTGATGTAAATCTCTCCTGCGCCCCGATTTCTGTGGGCTGGCACCTTCTTTAGTCTTGGACTACAGCAGTCCAAAACAAAAGGTGCGGTTATGAGTGAGGTCGGTGCAAGCGCTGGGGCGAGTGATGTATTGGTCAGCTTCCGTGGCGTGCAAAAGAGCTATGACGGCGAAAACCTGATCGTCAAAGATCTTAATCTGGATATTCGCAAAGGCGAGTTTCTGACCTTGCTCGGACCGTCCGGTTCGGGCAAAACCACCAGTCTGATGATGCTGGCCGGCTTTGAAACGCCGACCGCTGGCGAGATTTTGCTGGCCGGGCGGGCCATCAATAATGTGCCGCCGCACAAGCGCGACATCGGCATGGTGTTTCAGAACTACGCCTTGTTCCCGCACATGACTGTGGCCGAAAACCTCGGGTTTCCGTTGTCGGTGCGCGGCCTCAACCGCACCGATGTCAGCGAGCGGGTGAAAAAAGTCCTCAGCATGGTCCAGCTCGAAGCGTTTGCGCAGCGTTATCCGGCGCAATTGTCGGGTGGCCAGCAGCAGCGTGTTGCCCTGGCGCGGGCGCTGGTGTTCGAACCGCAGTTGGTCCTGATGGACGAACCATTGGGCGCACTGGACAAACAACTGCGTGAACACATGCAGATGGAGATCAAGCACCTGCACCAACGCCTGGGCGTGACTGTGGTGTACGTGACCCACGACCAGGGCGAAGCGCTGACGATGTCCGACCGGGTGGCGGTCTTCCATCAGGGCGAGATCCAGCAAATTGCCCCGCCGCGTACCCTCTACGAAGAACCCAAAAACACCTTTGTGGCCAACTTTATTGGTGAGAACAACCGCCTCAGCGGCCGTCTGCACAGCCAGGACGGGGAGCGCTGCGTGGTCGAGTTGAGCCGTGGCGAGAAGGTGCAGGCGCTGGCCGTGAATGTGGGCCGCACAGGCGATCCGGTGACGCTGTCGATTCGTCCCGAGCGCATCACCCTCAAGGACGCGAGCGAGTCCTGCGCCAACCGTTTCTCGGGGCGTGTCGAAGAATTTATCTATCTGGGCGACCACGTCCGGGTTCGTCTGGAAGTCTGCGGCAAGACCGATTTCTTTGTGAAACAGCCGATTGCCGAGCTGGACCCCACCCTGGCCGTCGGCGACGTCGTGCCGCTGGGCTGGCAAGTCGAACATGTACGTGCGCTGGACCCTGTATTAGAGGCGAATTGATCGCCCGGCTTCACCCACCCTGCACAGCGGAGAACACACAATGCACAAGACTTTAAAGTTAACGGCTCTGAGCCTCGGCCTGATGTTTGCGGGCAGTGCGCTGGCCGCGACTGACCTGACCGTGGTGTCGTTTGGCGGCGCGAACAAGGCGGCGCAGGTCAAAGCGTTTTACCAACCGTGGGAAACCAAGGGCGACGGCAAAATCATCGCCGGTGAGTACAACGGTGAAATGGCCAAAATCAAGGCCATGGTCGACACCAAAAGCATCTCCTGGGACCTGGTAGAAGTTGAGTCGCCAGAACTGGCCCGTGGTTGCGATGAAGACATGTTTGAAGCGTTGGACCCTGCACTGTTCGGCAACCCGGACCAGTACGTGAAAGGCGCAATCCAGACCTGCGGCGCGGGCTTCTTTGTGTGGTCAACGGTACTGGCTTACAACGCGGACAAACTGAAAACTGCGCCGACCAGTTGGGCGGATTTCTGGGACACGCAAAAATTCCCGGGCAAGCGCGGTTTGCGTAAAGGCGCCAAATACACCCTCGAATTTGCCTTGATGGCCGACGGCGTGGCGCCGAAAGATGTGTACACCGTGCTGGCGAGCAAGGACGGGCAGAATCGCGCCTTCAAAAAGCTCGATGAACTCAAGCCTTTCATTCAATGGTGGGAAGCGGGCGCTCAGCCGCCGCAGTACCTAGCCTCTGGCGACGTGGTCATGAGCTCGGCGTACAACGGCCGGATCGCTGCGGTACAAAAAGAAAGCAACCTGAAGATCGTCTGGAATGGCGGGATTTATGACTTCGATGCGTGGGCCATCCCTAAAGGCCTGAGCAAGGCTAAAGCCGACGTGGCGAAGAAGTTCATGGCTTTCACCTTGCAGCCGCAACAGCAGAGCCTCTACTCGCAAAACATTGCGTACGGCCCGGCGAACAAAGAAGCCATGCCTTTGCTGCCTAAAGACGTGCAGGAAGACATGCCGACCGCCCCGCAAAACATCGTTAACCAGGTGCAAATCGACGTCAGCTTCTGGGCTGATAACGGTGAGCAACTGGAGCAGCGTTTCAACGCCTGGGCTGCCAAGTAAGCAGTACGCAACGGCGGCGTGGCTGATCTGGCCACGCCGCCATCGTTTAAAGATTTCCGGAGTTCGCCATGGCCATCGCCGTTCCCCTGAACGAGGTCTCCAACACGTCGTTGAAAAAACGCCTAAAGCGTGCTGAACGGGTTAATCGCTGGAAAGCGCAGGCCCTGATCGCACCGTTGGTTATTTTCTTGTTGCTGGTGTTCCTGGTGCCCATTGCGGCCCTGCTCTACAAAAGTGTCGGTAACCCGGAAGTGGTGGAAGGCCTGCCGCGTACGGTGGTGGCTGTGCACAGCTGGGACGGTAAGGGTTTGCCCGCTGAGCCGGTGTACCAGGCGTTGAGTGAAGACTTGGCCGAAGCCCGCAAGAATCAAGTGCTGGGTGATTTGTCCAAGCGTCTGAACATGGAATTGGCCGGCTACCGCAGCCTGCTGATGAAAACCGCCAAGGGGCTGCCGTTCAAGGCGCAGCCTGCGTCTTACAAAGACGCGATGGAAGGCCTGGATGAGCGCTGGGGCGACCCGGCTTATTGGCAGGCAATCAAGCGCAACACCTCAAGCGTTACCCCGTTTTACCTGTTGGCCTCCGTTGATCACCGTATCGACGACTTGGGCGAAATAGCCCCGGCCACTCCGGATCAGTCGATCTATCTGGACATTTTTGCGCGTACGTTCTGGATGGGTTTTGTCATCACGTGCATCTGCCTGGTGCTGGCGTATCCGCTGGCGTACCTGTTGGCCAACTTGCCGGCACGCAAAAGCAACCTGTTGATGATTCTGGTGCTGTTGCCGTTCTGGACCTCGGTGCTGGTTCGGGTCGCGGCCTGGATTGTCTTGTTGCAATCGGGTGGCCTGATCAATAGCGGGCTGATGAGCCTGGGCATTATTGATAAGCCGCTGGAACTGGTGTTCAACCGCACCGGTGTCTACATCGCGATGGTGCACATCTTGTTGCCGTTCATGATTCTGCCGATCTACAGCGTGATGAAAGGCATTTCTCCGACCTATATGCGCGCTGCGATCTCACTCGGTTGCCATCCGTTTGCCAGTTTTTGGCGAGTGTATTTCCCACAGACCTATGCCGGTGTGGGCGCGGGTTGCTTGCTGGTGTTCATCATTGCGATTGGCTACTACATCACCCCGGCCTTGCTGGGCAGCCCGAACGATCAAATGGTCAGCTACTTCGTGGCGTTCTACACCAACACCAGCATCAACTGGGGTATGGCGACGGCACTGGGCGGCCTGCTGCTGTTGGCGACCGTGGTGCTTTATCTGATTTACAACTGGCTGGTAGGCGCCAGCCGCCTGCGCTTGAGCTAAGGAGATCGCCATGCTAAGTCCTTATATGTCGCCCATTGAGCGGGTGTGGTTTTACAGCTTGCGCATTCTGTGCGGGTTGATCCTGTTGTTTCTGATTTTGCCGGTGCTGGTGATCATCCCGCTGTCGTTCAACTCGGGCAGCTTTCTGGTGTATCCGTTGCAGGGCTTTTCGCTGCACTGGTACCAGGATTTCTTTGGCTCGGCGGAGTGGATGCGGGCCTTGAAAAACAGCGTGATCGTGGCGCCTGCCGCGACGGTGCTGGCCATGGTGTTTGGTACGTTGGCGGCCATTGGCCTGACCCGGGGGCACTTCCCGGGCAAGGCGCTGGTGATGGCCTTGGTCATTTCGCCGATGGTGGTGCCGGTGGTGATTATCGGTGTGGCCAGCTACTTGTTTTTTGCGCCGCTGGGCCTGGGTAATAGCTACTTTTCGTTGATCGTGGTGCACGCGGTGTTGGGTGTGCCGTTTGTGATCATCACTGTGTCAGCGACCTTGCAGGGCTTCAACCAGAACCTGGTGCGTGCTGCGGCCAGCCTGGGGGCTTCGCCGCTGACGGCGTTCCGCCGGGTGACGTTGCCACTGATTGCGCCGGGGGTGATTTCGGGGGCGTTGTTTGCCTTTGCGACCTCGTTTGATGAAGTGGTCGTGACCCTGTTTTTGGCCGGGCCCGAACAAGCGACCTTGCCACGGCAGATGTTCAGCGGCATCCGCGAAAACCTCAGCCCGACCATTGCCGCCGCGGCGACCTTGTTGATTGCCTTCTCGGTGGTGTTGTTGCTGACCCTGGAGTGGTTGCGCGGGCGCAGCGAAAAAATGCGCACGGCCCAGGCGTAAGGGTTACATCCAGCACGCATCCCATAAGGGATAGTCCCCGATTCGTGCGGCCAGGCCCGCACGGATCGGGTTTTGTACGATGTAGCGGGCGGTTTCTTTGAGGTCATCTTCACGGCGCAATGCCCTGTCGTGATAACCCTTTTGCCATAGTCGACCGCTGGACTGGCTGGCGTTATTAACGGTCACGCTGCTGCGTGACTTGATGCGGCACATTAATTCGCCCAGTGTTTTCTGGCGCAACTCAAATAGCCAGTGGCAGTGGTCCGGCATCACCACCCATGCAATTGAGTCGACAATGCCTTGATCGTGCGCTTGTCTCATTTGGCTGACCATAAGCCGTCCAATGTGAAAGTCACTGAAAATGGGGCGCCTTTGCTCCGTGACGGTGGTCAGTAAATAAATACGTCCCTGCTCTGAATACCGTCCTTTTAATAGTTGGCTTCCGTTGGAGAAATAAGGCATTCCATTGCACTCGTTTAGTCGATGTACTTTCAACGTTAGACGAGGGCTTTGGAACTAGCGGAACCCTTTGTTCGCAAGATATTGCTGGAAGGTCCTTCGGACCTTATCGCAGCCTTCGGCAGCGGCTACAAGGCGCGTACCCTGTAGCCGCTGCCGAAGGCTGCGATCGGGCGGGAAGCGGTCGTGAAGTTGGCTTTAGGCGCCAATCATCACGGTGCGGTGGCGCTTCTTGGCAGGGCGTATACAATGCCCGCCACCGTGATTTGCTTATTAAAAGGTGCGTTATGCAGCCCTTCGCTATTGCCCCATCGATTCTCTCTGCCGATTTCGCCCGCCTGGGCGAGGAAGTCGACAATGTGCTCGCCGCGGGCGCTGATATCGTGCACTTCGATGTCATGGACAATCATTACGTCCCCAACCTGACCATCGGCCCGATGGTCTGTGCCGCGCTGCGCAAGTACGGCATCACCGCGCCCATCGATGCCCATTTGATGGTCAGCCCGGTCGACCGGATCATTGGCGACTTTATCGAAGCCGGGGCGACTTACATCACCTTCCACCCCGAAGCCACTCAGCACATTGACCGCTCTTTGCAGTTGATCCGTGAAGGCGGTTGCAAGGCGGGCCTGGTGTTCAACCCGGCCACGCCGCTGGATGTGCTCAAGTACGTGATGGACAAGGTCGACATGGTCTTGCTGATGAGCGTGAACCCGGGCTTCGGCGGGCAGAAGTTCATCCCCGGTACGTTGAACAAGCTGCGCGAAGCCCGTGCACTGATCGACGCTTCGGGCCGGGATATCCGCCTGGAAATCGATGGTGGCGTGAACGTCGGCAATATCCGTGAAATCGCTGAAGCCGGTGCAGACACCTTTGTCGCCGGTTCGGCCATTTTCAACACGCCGAACTACGAAGAAGTCATCCAGAAAATGCGCGCCGAGCTAGCGTTGGCGCGCCCATGAGCCGTTTTGAGCAGTCGCTTCAGGGGCCGCTGCCTAAACTGGTGATGTTCGATCTGGATGGAACCTTGATCGACTCGGTTCCAGATCTGGCCGTCGCCGTTGAGAGCATGCTGCTCAAACTGGGGCGCCCACCGGCGGGCATCGAGAACGTGCGGATGTGGATCGGCAACGGTGCGCCGTTGCTGGTGCGTCGTGCGCTGGCGGGAAACATGGATGCAAAGGGCGTCGATGACGCCGAAGCCGAGCAGGCGCTGGAGATTTTTATGGAAGCCTACGCGGGCGGCCATGAACACACCAAGGTTTACCCGGGTGTACGCGAAAGCCTCAAGTGGCTGCAAAAGCGGGGCGTTGAGATGGCCCTGATTACCAACAAACCCGAGCGGTTTGTAGCGCCCCTGCTGGATGAGATGAAGCTGGGCCGGTTTTTTCGCTGGATTGTCGGCGGCGATACCATGCCGCAGAAAAAGCCGGACCCTGCGGCGCTGTTTTTTGTCATGAAAATGGCCGGTGTAACCCCGCAAGAGTCGCTGTTTGTCGGCGATTCGCGCAATGACGTGCTGGCGGCCAAGGCCGCAGGTGTACGCTGTGTTGCGCTGAGTTACGGCTATAACCATGGCCGACCGATTGCCGAAGAGTCACCGGATGCAGTTATTGATAACCTGCAAGAGCTGATAGCCGGTTGCTTAGATTCGGCGCCTGAGATAACGTTGGGCGCTCCTGTTCACCCCTCTCAAAGAGATTCCATCGTGGTGGTCACTCGCAAACTCTGGATGAAAGTTATCAAGGCCCTGGCCCGTTGGCGTTGGCGCGCCTGACTTTTATCTGGCCGGAGATCCGGCACGTTTGCATACCTGACTGTTTTACCTCAGACCACGAGGCACCTCATGATCCGCGAAGAATTCCTGCGCTTGGCCGCTGCTGGCTACAACCGTATCCCGCTTGCACGTGAAACCCTTGCTGACTTCGACACGCCGCTGTCGATCTACCTGAAACTGGCCGACCAGCCCAACTCCTATCTGCTGGAGTCGGTGCAGGGCGGCGAGAAGTGGGGGCGTTATTCGATCATTGGTTTGCCATGCCGCACGGTGTTGCGTGCCCATGAGCAGCAGATCCGCATCACCCACGACGGTGTAGAAATCGAAGCTCACGAGGTTGAAGACCCGTTGGCTTTCGTTGAGGCGTTCAAAGCGCGTTACAACGTACCGACCATTGCCGGTCTGCCGCGTTTTAACGGCGGTCTGGTGGGTTATTTCGGCTACGACTGCGTGCGTTATGTCGAGAAGCGTTTGGGTAAATGCCCGAACCCGGACCCGCTGGGTGTGCCGGACATTTTGCTGATGGTGTCGGACGCTGTAGTGGTGTTCGATAACCTGGCCGGCAAGATGCACGCAATCGTGCTGGTGGATCCGTCTGAGGCTGATGCCTATGACCAGGGCCAGGCGCGTCTTGAGGCGTTGCTTGAGCAGTTGCGCCAACCGATTGCCCCGCGCCGTGGCCTGGATTTCACCCAGCAGCAAGCCGCTGATCCAGTGTTCCGTTCCAGCTTTACCCAGGCCGATTACGAAAAAGCCGTCGATACGATCAAGGACTACATCCTGGCGGGCGACTGCATGCAGGTTGTGCCGTCGCAGCGCATGTCGATCGACTTCAAGGCCGCGCCGATTGATCTGTACCGCGCGCTGCGTTGCTTCAACCCGACGCCGTATATGTACTTCTTCAACTTTGGTGACTTCCACGTGGTGGGCAGTTCGCCGGAAGTGCTGGTGCGGGTGGAAGACAATCTGATTACCGTGCGCCCGATTGCCGGGACTCGCCCACGCGGCGCCACGGAAGAAGCGGACCTGGCGCTGGAAAAAGACCTGCTGGGGGATGACAAGGAAATTGCCGAGCATTTGATGCTGATTGACCTTGGGCGTAACGACACGGGGCGCGTCTCGGAAACCGGTTCGGTGAAGCTCACCGAGAAGATGGTGATCGAGCGTTACTCCAACGTGATGCACATTGTGTCTAACGTCACTGGCCAGCTCAAAAGCGGCCTGACCGCAATGGACGCGTTGCGCGCCATTTTGCCTGCGGGCACGTTGTCGGGTGCGCCGAAAATTCGCGCGATGGAGATCATCGACGAACTGGAACCAGTCAAGCGTGGCGTGTATGGCGGCGCAGTCGGTTATTTCGCCTGGAACGGCAACATGGACACGGCCATCGCGATTCGGACCGCCGTGATCAAAGATGGCGAATTGCATGTACAAGCCGGCGGCGGCATTGTCGCTGACTCGGTACCGGCCCTGGAGTGGGAAGAGACGCTGAATAAACGTCGCGCGATGTTTCGTGCCGTAGCGCTCGCTGAACAAACCCCCGCATCCGACGCCTGAGGAGCTTTGCCATGTTGCTGATGATCGACAATTACGACTCTTTTACTTACAACGTTGTGCAATACCTCGGCGAGTTGGGTGCTGAGGTCAAAGTGCTGCGCAACGACGAATTGACCGTGGCCCAGATCGAGGCGCTCAAGCCTGAGCGCATTGTGGTCTCGCCCGGCCCGTGCACGCCTAACGAGGCGGGCATTTCCCTTGAAGCGATCAAGTACTTTGCCGGCAAGCTGCCGATTCTGGGTGTGTGCCTGGGCCATCAGTCCATCGGCCAGGCCTTTGGCGGTGATGTGGTTCGCGCCCGGCAAGTGATGCACGGTAAAACCAGCCCGGTCTATCACCTGGACACGGGTGTATTCCAGGGCCTGAACAACCCGCTGACCGTGACGCGTTACCACTCGCTGGTGGTCAAGCGCGAAACCCTGCCGGAGTGCCTGGAGCTCACGGCCTGGACGCAACATGCCGATGGTTCGGTTGACGAGATCATGGGCCTGCGCCACAAAACGCTGAACATCGAAGGGGTGCAATTTCACCCGGAGTCGATTCTGACCGAGCAGGGCCACGAACTGTTCGCTAACTTCCTCAAACAAACTGGCGGCACGCGCTAAGGACTTCTTATGGATATCAAAACAGCCCTGAGCCGTATCGTCGGTCACCTTGATTTGAGCGAAGCCGAGATGCGCGATGTAATGCGCGACATCATGACCGGCAAATGTACCGAAGCGCAGATTGGCGCGTTCATGATGGGCATGCGCATGAAGAGCGAGAGCATCGACGAAATCGTCGGTGCCGTCACGGCCATGCGTGAGTTGGCGGACAAGGTCGAGCTTAATACCTTGGACGGCGTTGTAGATATCGTCGGCACCGGGGGCGATGGCGCGAACATTTTCAACGTCTCCACGGCGTCTGCCCTGGTGATTTCTGCTGCCGGTTGCACGGTGGCCAAACACGGTAACCGTGCGGTGTCGGGCAAGAGCGGCAGTGCCGACCTGCTCGAGGCCGCCGGGGTGTACCTGAACCTGACACCTGTTCAGGTGGCGCGTTGCATCGACAGCGTCGGCATTGGCTTTATGTTTGCCCAGTGCCATCACGGCGCCATGAAGCACGCGGCAGTCCCGCGTCGCGACCTGGGGCTGCGCACCCTGTTCAACATGCTTGGCCCGCTTACGAATCCGGCTGGTGTGTTGCATCAAGTGGTCGGGGTGTTCAACCAGGCGCTGTGCCGTCCGCTGGCTGAAGTGTTGCAGCGTCTGGGCAGCAAACACGTGTTGGTGGTGCATTCGCAAGACGGTCTGGATGAGTTCAGCCTGGCCGCGCCAACGTTTGTGGCTGAGCTGAAAAAAGGTGAAATCACTGAGTACTGGGTTCAGCCAGAAGACTTGGGTATAAAGAGCCAGAGTTTGTTTGGCCTGGTGGTGGATAGCCCGGCGCAATCATTGGAGCTGATCCGCGATGCCTTGGGCCGTCGCAAAACTGAGGCAGGCCAGAAGGCCGCTGAAATGATCGTACTCAATGCCGGCGCTGCGCTGTATGCCGCTGACCTTGCCTACACGCTCAAAGAGGGTGTTGCCTTGGCCCACGATGCGTTGCACACAGGTCTGGCGCGAGAAAAACTCGAAGAGCTGGGCGCCTTTACCGCGATCTTCAAGCAGGAGAATGAAGCATGAGTGTGCCTACCGTTCTGGAAAAAATTCTGGCGCGTAAAGTTCAAGAAGTCGCCGAGCGCAGCGCACGTGTGAGCCTGGCGGAGCTTGAAGGTCTGGCGGCTCAGGCAGATCCTGTACGCGGTTTTGCCAATGCATTGCTGGCCCAGGCCAAACTGAAGCAACCGGCGGTGATTGCCGAGATCAAAAAAGCATCGCCGAGCAAGGGCGTGATCCGTGAAGACTTTGTTCCGGCCGAGATTGCGCAGAGTTACGAAAAAGGCGGCGCTACGTGTTTGTCGGTGTTGACTGACGTTGATTACTTTCAGGGTGCTGATGTTTACCTGCAACAGGTACGTGCTGCGTGCAAGCTGCCGGTGATCCGCAAGGACTTCATGATCGATCCTTATCAGATCGTTGAAGCGCGCGCATTGGGGGCAGACTGCGTTTTGCTGATCGTCTCTGCGCTGGATGACGTGAAGATGGCCGAGCTGGCTGCCGTTGCCAAAAGCGTCAACCTGGATGTGCTGGTTGAAGTGCACGATGCTGATGAACTGGAGCGTGCCTTGAAGACGCTGGATACCCCGCTGGTGGGTATCAATAACCGCAATTTGCACACCTTTGAGGTCAGCCTGGAAACCACGCTGGACTTGTTGCCTCGGGTGCCGCGAGATCGCTTGGTGGTAACCGAGAGCGGGATTCTCAACCGCGCCGACGTTGAGCTGATGGAAATCAGCGAGGTGTATTCGTTCCTCGTCGGTGAGGTGTTTATGCGCGCTGAACAGCCAGGCGCTGAGCTGCAGCGTTTGTTCTTCCCGGAGCGCAGCGTGCACGTGACAGGCTCGACGCTGGACTAACCCTTTTTGTGTCAGGCAGGTCTCTATGGTGCTTATCCGGCAACTCACCGTCGAAGCAGGTCTCAAAGCCGAACAGGATTTACTGGCCTCGGTGTGTGCTGGGAATGAGGAGGCGGGTTTGCTGTTATGGCAGCCTACTGACCGGGCGCTGGTGATGCCTCGGCGCTTGAGCCGGTCGGCCGGGTTTGATGAGGCCAGTGTTGAATTGGCCGCCAGTGGTTGGCCGATTTTGTTGCGTGAGACGGGCGGAGAGCCCGTTCCTCAATCGCCCTCTACGGTCAATATCGCGCTGGTGTATGCACCACCCCGCAGCGAAGGCGATCACGGTCGTATCGAAACGGCCTATCGCCGCTTGTGTGACCCGATCTGTGATCTGTTGACGGCTTTGGGCGGCACGGCGTCTTTAGGCGAAGTCGAAGGCGCCTTTTGTGATGGCCGTTTTAACGTCAATCTCAATGCCCGCAAACTGGTTGGCACGGCTCAGCGCTGGCGCCAAAGCCAGGGCGGCCAACGGCCTGTGGGTCTGGTACACGGTGCATTGCTGGTTGAGGATGAGCGTGAGTCGATGGTGGCTGCCGTCAATCGTTTCAATCAACGCTGTGCGCTGGATCAACACTGCCTCGCTGACAGCCATATTGCCTTGCATGAAGTGTTTGCCGCGCCCGATTTCTTCGAGCGCCTGGGTGCCAGTTATCAACAGATTCTGGCGCCCCTGCTGCGCCCTTAGCGGGTGCCGTACACCACCATGGTTTTGCCTTTGACGCTGACCAGGTTTTGCTCTTCAAGACCTTTGAGCACTCGGCCGACCATCTCTCGTGAACAACCGACAATTCTGCCGATTTCCTGACGCGTGATTTTGATCTGCATCCCGTCCGGGTGGGTCATGGCGTCGGGCTGTTTGCACAGGTCCAGCAGGCAACGCGCGACTCTGCCTGTGACATCAAAGAACGCCAAGTCTCCCACCTTGCGGGTGGTGTTACGTAGACGCTGAGCAATCTGGCCGCTCAGGGAGTAAAGAATTTCGGGTTCTTGTTGTGCGTACTCTCGGAACTTTACGTAGCTAATTTCTGCGACTTCACATTCAGTCTTGGCTCGAACCCAAGCGCTGCGGGGTTGTTCTTGCCCTGCCTGTTCAAACAAACCCAGCTCGCCAATGAAGTCGCCTGAGTTGAGGTAGGCAATGATCATCTCGCGCCCTTCGTCGTCCTCAATCAGGATGGTGACAGAGCCTTTGAGGATGAAAAACAGCGTGTGTGAATGTTCGCCTGCGCAGATGATATTGCTCTTCGTTGGATAGCGTCTGCGTTGGCAATGAGTCAAAAATTTGTCGAGATTCTTGATCTTGGATAGAGGGGTAATAGCAACCATGGTTGTATCCCGAAAGCGTACACAGTAAGGGGCAGATCTATTTATATAGAGAGCGCTGGCTGGCTGGCGCCAGTGATTTGGCGCCAGCTTAACAGACAGATTCTGTATGGTTTGTAGATTTTTTATTATGGGCTGACGGATAAAGCCTTTGGTGCGGTGAGTCACCGCTTTCAGGCCCTGTGCTAAGCTGGCGCCCCTTTTAGAACAGTGGAGTCTGGGTGATGAAGGCACGCATTCAATGGGCTGGTGAAGCCATGTTTCTGGGCGAATCAGGGAGCGGCCATGTGGTTGTCATGGACGGCCCTCCTGAGAGTGGCGGTCGCAACCTGGGCGTACGGCCTATGGAAATGCTCCTGCTTGGGCTCGGTGGGTGCAGTAACTTTGATGTCGTCAGTATCCTTAAAAAGTCGCGTCAGCCGGTTGAAAGCTGTGAGGCTTTTCTGGAAGCGGAACGCGCCACTGAAGACCCAAAAGTGTTCACCAAAATTCACCTGCACTTTGTCGTCAAGGGCCGCGGCTTGAAAGAAGCTCAGGTCAAGCGTGCGATCGAGCTGTCTGCCGAGAAATATTGCTCGGCGTCGATCATGCTGGGCGCCGCAGGTGTAGCTATCAGCCACGACTATGAAATTGTTGAGCTAGGCTGAGCCGACATCCAATTTACATAAAAGCATTGCAGACTCTGGCGATCAGAAGCTGACGTCTGCATAATGCGCCACTTTTTTAAGGGCAGTAGCAGGGAATAACCCCGGCTCACGTCCGAACAAATAACCAAAATCGCCATCGCGAAGAGGTGTTAACCGTCCTACGCAGGTGCGTCCACGCACTTGACGGGCATGCTGGATCACGCGGCCGAGCCGCATCGACATAGAGAGTTTTATAACGGTGAAAAGCAAACTCAAGCTCCACGGGTTCAATAACCTGACAAAGACCTTGAGCTTCAACATCTATGACATCTGCTACGCGGAAACCCCGCAAGACCAGCAGGCATACGTTGAGTACATCAATCAAGAGTACGACGCAGAACGCCTGACGCAGATCCTCACAGATGTGGTCGATATCATTGGGGCCAATATCCTGAACATCGCTCGTCAGGATTACGATCCACAAGGCGCCAGCGTCACTATTCTGATTTCTGAGCAGCCGGTAACGCCTACCGAAAGCCAGATCGAAGAATCCCCTGGCCCGCTGCCAGAGACCATTTTGGGTCATCTCGACAAAAGTCATATCACGGTGCACACCTATCCAGAGATTCATCCTGTGGACGGTATTGCGACTTTCCGTGTGGATATTGACGTGTCGACATGCGGCGTTATTTCACCGCTTAAAGCTCTCAACTATCTGATCCATCAGTTTGATTCGGATATCGTGACGGTCGACTATCGTGTGCGTGGTTTTACCCGTGACGTAGAAGGCAAAAAGCACTTTATCGATCACGAGATCAACTCGATCCAGAACTACCTCTCCGAAGACACTCGCGACGGTTACCAGATGACCGACGTGAACGTTTACCAGGAAAACCTGTTTCACACCAAGATGCTGCTCAAGAACTTCGAACTGGATAATTACCTGTTCGGCGACGCGACCAGCAATCTGTCGGTTGAACAACGTGCGCAGGTCACTGAGCGCGTGAAGCACGAAATGCTCGAAATCTTCTACGCCCGCAATATGGGGTAAGTTTTCGCGCAACAAAAAAAAGGCGGCTACCGAGAGGTAACCGCCTTTTTTATGGCCCGCATGCCGGGATCAGATGCGATAGGTGCTTTTGGTCATGACTTTCGCCAGCAGGCTCATGCCAAATTTTACCGGCGCCGGGAAGCGGTAGCCGCCTGCATTCAATGCTGACTCGGCGTGTTGTTCTTCGTCGAGGCGCATCTGCTCGAGGATGGCGCGGGATTTTTCATCTTCGGCAGGCAGTTGCTCAAGGTGCTCGTTGAGGTGTTTGCACACTTGGTCTTCAGTCGCGGCAACAAAGCCGAGGCTGACTTTGTCACTGATCAGGCCGGCGACGGCACCAATGCCAAATGACATGCCGTAGAACAGCGGGTTGAGCACGCTGGTATGGCTGCCCAGTTGGTGGATACGGTGTTCGCACCATGCCAAGTGGTCGATTTCTTCTTCAGCGGCATGTTCCATCGCTTCGCGCACGTGTGGCAATTTGGCGGTCAAGGCCTGCCCTTGGTACAGCGCTTGGGCGCATACCTCGCCGGTGTGGTTGATGCGCATCAGCCCGGCCACGTGGCGGGCGGTTTTTTCATCGAGCGGCTTTTCGGTTTTGACAATGGCCGGGGAAGGGCGATGCGGCTGACCACTGAAGGGCAGCAGGGTGCGCATGGCGGTGTCGGCTTGCAACAGGAGACGGTCAATCGGCGAGTAGTGACGTTGGGTAGTCATGCTTACCTCCGGAAAAAATCACGGTGGCCAGTTTACCTCAAACGCGCAGGCAGGGTTTGCGTTGGATCATGCGTCGGCGTGGGAGCGGTGGCTCCCACGGTGTGTACGGTCGGGCAGGGCGATCAGCCCGGCGGCCAGTTCATCTGGCGTTGACCCAGAACGTGCATGTGAATGTGGTAAACCGTCTGGCCTCCATTTTCATTGCAGTTCATCACTACGCGAAAACCGTCTTCGCAGCCCAGCTCTTTGGCCAGGCGCTGTGCGGTAAACAGAATGTGCCCGGCCAGCGGTTTGTCTTCTTCGGTCAGGTCATTGAGGGTGGCGATGTGTTTTTTTGGAATGACCAAAAAGTGAACCGGCGCTTGGGGGGCAATGTCGTGAAAAGCCAGCACTTGATCATCCTCGTAGATGATCTTGGCCGGTATTTCACGGTTGATGATTTTGGTGAACAGAGTATCCAAAGCGTTGTCTCCGTGAGTGAAGTCCGGTCTGAGTGTACTCACGGACACCGATTACGCCCAGTCTCGTTAACGCGGGCAGTAAGATTTGTTCACTGAGGCTGCGATTTTGCGGGTCAGCCAGCGAGAAAGCAGGCGTGGCATGCGCGTGAGCCAGCGGTTGCGCCAGCCAGGCATGATAATCGCCTTGTTCTTGTCGAGTGCGCGCACGGTGTAAAGAGCAACTTCTTCGGGGCTCAGGGCACTTTTATTACGTTTGACGGCTTCCGGGTTCATGTTTGCCGCGTCGAAAAAGCCGGTGCGGGTAACTCCGGGGCACAGTACCGAGACTTTGATGCCGGTTTTTTTCACTTCTTCGCGCAAGCCTTCGGAGAAATGCAGTACATACGCTTTGCTCGCGAAGTAGGTGCTGAGCCACGGGCCGGGCTGGTAGGCGGCGATTGAGGAGACGTTGAGGATTTGCCCGCCACCCTGCACGGCCATCATGTTGCCAATGGCATGGCACATGCGGGTCAGGGCCAGGATGTTGAGCTCGATCAGGTCTTGCTCGGCGCTCCAGTCATGGGCGAGGAATGGCCCGCAAGTGCCAATGCCGGCGCAGTTGATCAGCAGGTCGATTTGCCGGTCACCTTCCTCCAGCTCCAGCAAAAAGCCGGACAGGCGCAGGGGTTCGCCCAAGTCACAGGCGCGGAACAACACCTCGACACCGAAACGCTGGGTCAACTCAAGCGCAATGCTTTCCAGCGCATCGCGCTGACGCGCAACAAGGATGAGACTGCGCCCGCGGCGTGCAAGCGCTTCTGCCAGGGCCAGGCCAATGCCACTGGAGGCACCAGTAATCAAAGCGTAACGGGTCATGTTTCTCTCCATCGCAACGGTACAGTCCGGTGACAATGATGTCCCTGGCGTTAACGCGTTCATTTAGCTGCGCAGTTTACAGGGTGTTGCTGGTGGCTGCGTTGATCAACGTTGCCATTAAGCCTAAAGCGAAGAGTGCTGCCATCACGAACAGGCTCAAACCGATCAAAAAAATGATGATCCACGCGCCGATGGTGACGGAGCGGCTGTTGGGCGGTGGCGGCGGGCCATATTTATTCGGGCCTTCTGTGCCGGGCATCAGGAGCATCATGACCGCGAGCACCAGGTTGGCCATCGGTACCAGATGCAGCAGCAACATCCAGGCGGACCAATTGAGGTCATGCAGGCGTTGGGCGCCAATTCTCAGGCTAATGAACGCATAAGCAATGGCCAGTGTTGCGCCGCAGGTAATACCCAATGTGGGTGAAACATTGACGGCCAGCAGTACCAATACCCCGGTCACGATAGCAATGAGGGTGATCACTGTGCTCCAGACCAAAAATCGCAAACGGCCGATGCGACCGTCAAACCCCAGAGGGTCCAGCGTGGCGTAAGGTGCTTGCGAGGGTGTATTGCCCGGGATCAGTTCTGGCATGAAGGCTTCCTTGTCGGTGTGTCTTTAAAAAAGCCCGCCGGGTGGGCGGGCTTCTAGGTGTCAGTGTCGCGGCCAATACTGGGCCAGCTGTGAGGTAAGGCTTAACGCTGTGCGGTATTCCTCATCCATGCGGGTAATTAATTGCTCGGTTGTCGGTAGATCGGTGATTTCTCCTACACCTTGACCCGCGGACCATACGGTTTTCCAGGCTTTGGCTTCGTCGGTGAGCGGCTTGAGTTTTACTTCGCCCTGGGTTTTAAGGGCTGCCAGATCAAAACCTGCATTCTCAAGGCTTTGACGCATAAAGCTGGCGGGTACGCCCGATACCGCCGCGGTGTGGATGATATCGGCGGCATGGGAGGCCAGAAGCATCTCTTTATACGCGTCAGGGGCATGGCTTTCCTGGGTGCTGATAAAGCGTGTACCCAAGTAGGCGAGGTCTGCGCCCAACACCTGAGCGGCCAAAATTTCGTGGCCGTGGTTGATGCAACCGGCCAGCAGAATGGTTTTGTCGAAGAACTGACGAATTTCTGCCACCAGCGCGAGCGGGCTCCAGGTGCCAGCATGGCCACCGGCGCCTGCGGCCACGGCAATCAGGCCATCTACACCGGCTTCTGCGGCTTTTTCGGCATGGCGGCGGGTGGTCACATCGTGGAAAACCAGCCCGCCATAGCTGTGGACGGCATCAACGACCTCTTTAACTGCGCCCAGGCTGGTGATGACGATGGGCACTTTATGCTCGATGCAAATCGCCAGATCCGCCTGCAGCCGTGGGTTGCTGTTGTGGACAATCAGGTTCACGGCGTAGGGCGCCGGGTTTTCCAATGTCGCCAGCCCGGCTTCGATCTCTTCAAGCCAGGCTTTGAACCCATTGCTGTCACGTTGATTGAGCGCCGGAAAGCTGCCCACGACACCATTGCGGCAACACGCCAGGACGAGTTGCGGGTTGGAGATCAGGAACATGGGCGCGGCGACTACCGGCAGGCGCAAGCGTTGATCCAGCAAGGCAGGCAGTGACATTGGATAACCTCAGAGTTGGGAGAGTTGAATTCAGAAAGGCTTGACCACCACCAGGATGACGATGGCCAGCAGGAATAAAACAGGGACTTCGTTGAACCAGCGATAAAACACGTGGCTGCGCGTGTTCTCGCCGCGGGCAAAGCGTTTTACCTGAGCGCCACACATGTGGTGATAACCGATCAGCAGAAACACCAGGGTCAATTTGGCGTGCATCCACCCTTGGCTGAGAAAGCCCGGGGTCAGGTAGAGCAGCCAGCCGCCGAAGATCAGAGTGGCGATCATTGCGGGGCCCATGATGCCGCGATACAGCTTGCGTTCCATGAGGCTGAATCTTTCTTTGCTGACGGAATCTTCGCTTTGTGCGTGGTAAACAAAGAGGCGGGGCAGGTAAAACAGGCCTGCAAACCAACAGACGATGCTGATGATGTGGAAGGCTTTGATCCATAGATAAAGCATTTTTAGTTATTCCCAGGTTCACGGTAGACCAAATAGTAGTAGTAGAGCATCTGAGAGTCACCTTGACGGTTGTCGCAGGGGCGCGGTGTCCCTATTATCGAGGGCTTTCCAGTGGGTTCGTTGAGGGCAGGTTATGGTCAAGGTCGGTATTGTCGGCGGCACGGGTTACACCGGTGTCGAATTACTGCGTTTGCTGGCACAGCATCCGCAAGCTGAAGTGGTTGCCATCACTTCTCGATCCGAGGCGGGCCTGCCAGTTGCCGATCTGTACCCGAACCTGCGCGGTCACTATGACGGCCTGGCGTTCAGCGTGCCGGACACTCAGACATTGGCAGCCTGCGATGTGGTGTTTTTCGCCACCCCTCACGGCGTTGCTCATGCACTGGCTGGCGAATTGCTGGCGGCTGGCACCAAGGTGATCGACCTGTCTGCAGACTTCCGCTTGCAGGACGCGGATGAATGGGCCAAGTGGTATGGTCAGCCGCACGGAGCGCCAGAGTTGTTGAAGGAAGCTGTTTATGGCTTGCCTGAGGTTAACCGCGAGCAGATCAAACAAGCTCGTCTGATTGCGGTGCCGGGTTGCTATCCAACGTCCGCGCAGCTGGGCTTTTTGCCGTTGCTGGAAGCGGGGCTGGCTGATACCTCTGTGCTGATTGCTGACTGTAAGTCGGGTGTCAGCGGTGCCGGGCGCGGTGCAAGTGTCGGTTCGTTGTATGCCGAGACGTCCGAAAGCATGAAAGCTTATGCGGTAAAAGGGCATCGCCATTTGCCAGAAATTCGTCAGGGCCTTCGTCGTGCTGCGGGTAAAGACGTAGGTTTGACCTTCGTCCCACATCTGACGCCGATGATTCGTGGCATTCATTCCACGCTTTACGCCACTGTGGTGGATCGTTCGGTCGACTTGCAGGCGCTGTACGAAAAGCGTTACGCCAACGAGCCTTTTGTCGACGTGATGCCCGCCGGCAGTCACCCGGAAACCCGGAGTGTGCGCGGGGCGAACGTGTGCCGTATCGCGGTGCATCGCCCGCAGGACGGTGACTTGGTCGTGGTGTTGTCGGTTATCGATAACCTGGTTAAAGGGGCTTCTGGCCAAGCGGTGCAGAACATGAACATCCTGTTCGGTTTGGATGAGCGCTTGGGCTTGTCTCACGCAGGAATGTTGCCGTAAGAGCAGCTGTAAGCTTCACGTTGTGCGCGGCAAGCCTGTAGCTTGAAGCTTGCCGCTGCTCCCTTAATAGTTGACCGCTTTTCTAGGAGAAGCGGATAATGCGCTTCATCACGCATTATGGCGGCATAGCGCCGGGAGATAGTCAGCATGAGCGTCGAATCCTTCACCCCCACGGCTTTGCAATTCACCGAAGGTGCTGCGCACAAGGTGAAGAGCCTGGTCGATGAAGAGGGTAATGATCGTTTGAAGTTGCGCGTATTTGTAACGGGCGGCGGTTGTTCCGGTTTTCAGTATGGTTTTACTTTCGATGAAGACGTGGCCGACGATGACACCATCGTCGAGCGCGAAGGCGTAAGCCTAGTGGTCGATCCGATGAGCTTCCAGTACTTGGCGGGTGCCGAGGTGGATTATCAGGAAGGCCTGGAAGGTTCGCGTTTTGTCATCAAGAACCCGAATGCAACCACGACCTGTGGTTGCGGATCATCGTTCTCGATTTAATGTCGCGATACCTGCTACACCCTTAACGCCGCGTAGAATCGCGGCGTTTTGCTGTCTGCGATCAGGCGGGGTAAATAGCGCCCAGAACACGCAGGCCGCGCGCGCCGGTGACGCTTGGGCGGTTGGTGGGGATGTTTTCAAGGCAGCAGTGTGCAAGCCATGCAAAGGCCATCGCCTCAACCCAGTCTGGATCAACGCCTTTGGCCTGGGTGCTGCTGACCTGTGTTTGCTCCAGCAACTGAGCGAGGCGGGTCATCAATGCACCGTTATGCGCGCCACCCCCGCATACCAACAGTTCGCTGGTATTCGCTTGGGCTGCCTGCAGTGACTGCACGATAGTCTGCGCGGTGAGTTCCAGCAGGGTGGCTTGAACATCTTCTGCGGCAAAAGCCGGAAGCGCCTTCAGGTGATTCTGCAACCATCGGAGGTTAAACACCTCGCGGCCTGTGCTCTTTGGGCCTTTTGTTTGGAAGAAAGGGTCACTCAGCAAGGTGCTAAGCAGAAGAGGGGCGACCTTGCCGCTGGCTGCCCATTGGCCATTTCGGTCATAGAGTTCATTGCGTTGCGTTTGTATCCAGGCATCCAGCAGAACATTCCCCGGGCCGCAGTCGAACCCTGCGACGGGGTTTTCAGGAGTAATCAGGCTTAAATTGCTGAATCCTCCTACGTTCAATACGGCCCGGTAGCCTACATCATCGGTAAACAAGGCTTCATGGAAGGCTGGAACCAGCGGTGCGCCTTGACCGCCTGCGGCTACGTCGCGACGGCGAAAGTCACTCACTACGCAAATATTGGTGAGCTCTGCCAGCAAGGCAGGGTTGCCGATCTGGACGGTGAAACCTTGTGCGGGTTCGTGCCGGATCGTTTGGCCATGGCTGCCAATGGCGCGGATGGCATTGGGCGATAGCTGCTGCTGCTTGAGCAGGCTATTGATGCCCTGAGCGGCCAGTTCGACCCAATGGTTTTCAGCGATGGCACAACGGGCTATTTCGTCTGGTCCGCTGCTGCACAAGCCCAGTAGTTCACTTCGCAGTGCGTCTGGCATGGGCGTGTAGTGGGTGGCGAGCAGTTTAATGCTCGCTCCCAGCTCTATAAGTGCAATGTCCAGACCGTCCAGGCTGGTGCCGGACATTACGCCTATATAGAGGGCCATGGCTTAACGCTTACTCGAAGCCAGGAGAGTGGCTTTCTCTTGGTTCATGCGGGCCATTAACGGTTGGCTTTGTTGCAGGAAGCGGGTGCGCTCTGCTTTTGCGATCGGGTCGGCCATTGGCAGCTTTTGGCCAAGCGGGTCTACGTGAACGCCATTGACCTGGAACTCGTAATGCAGGTGTGGGCCGGTGGAGAGGCCTGTTGTACCGATGTAACCAATCACTTGGCCTTGCTTCACTGTGCCACCGGTTTTAATGCCTTTGGCGAAGCCTTGCATGTGCCCGTACAGGGTGCGGTAGGTGTTGCCGTGCTGGATGATGACGGTGTTGCCGTAACCACCTTGGCGGCCTGCAAGGAAGACTTTGCCATCGCCGGTTGCCTTAATCGGCGTGCCGCGCGGAGCCGCATAATCGACGCCTTTGTGGGCACGGATTTTGTTCAGGATGGGGTGCTTGCGGCCTGAAGAGAAGCGCGAGCTGATACGGGCAAAATCAACTGGAGTACGGATGAAGGCTTTGCGCATGCTGTTGCCGTCAGCGGTGTAGTAATTGCTGATGCCTTGTTTGTTGGTGTAGCGCACGGCGGTGTAGGTTTTGCCGCGGTTGGTAAAGCGGGCAGACAGGATGTTGCCGGTGCCGACGCTCTTGCCGTTAATCACTTTTTGCTCGTAGATGATTTCGAACTGGTCGCCAGGGTGAATGTCTTGGGCGAAGTCGATGTCGTAGCCGAACACCTTGGCCATTTGCATGGTCATGCTGTGCGGCAAGCCTGCACGCTGGCCGGAAGCAGACAATGAACTGGTGATGACGCCGTGTACGTAGGCGGATTTGAGAGTCGGTTGTGCGGTAACGCGACGAAACGTGTAGCCCTTGGCGCTTTTGGTGAGGGTTATGGTTTCAAGATCACTTACCTGGCTGTGCAGGTTGTTTAGCTGACCGTCAGGGCCCATTTCAAACTCAAGTTTCTGGCCGTGTTTGAGCTGGCTGAATTGCTTGGCTTGTTTGTCGCTGGCCAAAATGTCATGAACGGAGGACGCGGGCAGGCCTACTTTTTCGAATAAAGTAGACAGCGTATCGCCTTTGGTAACGACCACTTCACGATGGTTTGGGGCTTTGGGTTCTTCGACTTTGGCGGTGGCTTCAGGGGTGCTGTCTGGCTGTTCTATTTGAGCAAAAGGCGCTGGGGTGGCGTCGTTGGTCGTCTGGACCAACTCTTCGCTGCCTTGGTCTTGCTTGAGTTGCTCGGCAGGAGTTTCCAGTTCGAGGCTCAGAGTTGTTCTTTTTGCTTCTACTTCGCTCGATGGGAAAACCAACAGGGCCAAGCTTAAAAGGGCGGCGATACCACTTGCGGCAAGCAGGTGGGTCTTCGGATAAAGCGGTGGCGCTTTAGGCGGTTGACTGGTCATAGATAATTTGACTTTGAATAAAGGATGAATTGGAAAAGATGACTGACACGGTAAAGATGAAATAACTGTATAAAATATAACCAAATCACCCTTGAAGCAAGTCGACGAGCCTTTCCTGGGCGGATGGTCGCCATATGCCGGGCAGAACTTGTAATTAGTCTCTGATCTTGTATGGTTGGTTCCTTTTTGAATTTGAGCCTTACGGGTCTGATATGAAGTCGGTTGAAGAGCAGCTAGCGCTAATCAAGCGTGGTGCCGAAGAGGTGCTGGTCGAGTCTGAATTGGTCGAGAAACTCAAGCGCGGCCAGCCGTTGCGTATTAAGGCAGGTTTCGACCCGACGGCGCCGGATCTGCACTTGGGGCACACCGTACTTATTAATAAGCTGCGCCAGTTCCAGGATCTGGGGCATCAGGTGATTTTCCTTATTGGGGACTTCACCGGGATGATTGGCGATCCAAGTGGCAAGAGTGCTACGCGTCCTCCGCTGACGCGTGAGCAAGTACTCGATAATGCCGAGACTTATAAAACCCAAGTCTTCAAGATTCTTGATCCGGCCAAAACCGAGGTGGCGTTCAACTCCACCTGGATGGATCAAATGGGGCCTGCTGACTTTATTCGTCTGACGTCTCAATACACCGTTGCTCGTATGCTTGAGCGCGATGACTTCGACAAGCGCTACACCACCAACCAGCCAATCGCTATTCATGAGTTCCTTTATCCGTTGGTGCAAGGTTATGACTCTGTTGCGCTGAAGGCTGATGTTGAGCTGGGTGGTACTGACCAGAAGTTCAACTTGCTGATGGGGCGAGAGTTGCAGCGCGGCTACGGCCAGGAAGCTCAGTGCATCGTGACGATGCCGCTGCTTGAGGGGTTGGACGGTGTAAAGAAGATGTCCAAGTCTTTGGGGAACTACGTAGGGATCCAGGAAGCGCCGGGCGTGATGTATAGCAAGCTGGTTTCTATCCCGGATGCGTTGATGTGGCGTTACTTCGAATTGCTGAGCTTCCGTTCGATGGACGAAATCAATGCTTTGCGTGCTGATGTTGAGGCGGGGGCTAATCCGCGTGACATCAAGATCAAGCTGGCTGAAGAGATCGTGGCGCGTTTCCATGGTGAAGAGGCGGCAGCTAGTGCTCATCGCGGTGCGGGTAACCGTATGAAGGATGGCGAGTTGCCGGATGACTTGCCTGAGATCGAGCTCGTATCGGCAGAAGACATGCCGATTGCGGCCGTCCTTAATAAAGCAGGCCTGGTGAAGAACTCTGCGGTTGCGCGGGATTTGCTGGGCTCGGGTGGTGTGCGTATAGATGGTGAGGTGGTTGATCGCTCCTATATATATGCAGTGGGTTCGACTCACGTTTGCCAGGCTGGCAAGAAGTCTTTTGCGCGAATTACGCTAAAAGCTGAATAAATCTGAAATTAGTGCTGGACGGCGCATTTTATTAGCCTATAATGCGCCCACTTCCGGCGCAGTCGAAACGGAAAACTCCTTGAATATCAATGAGTTGGATGATTTTGACGGTGCCAGCTTCAATTCATCGAAGCGGGAAATGAGGTGTTGACAGCAGCGTGTAACGCTGTAGAATTCGCCTCCCGCTAACGAGAGATCGAAAGCGCAAGTGG